>JANYFH010000133.1 GCA_025362705.1 Betaproteobacteria bacterium | reverse complement strand
CATCGCCGCCGCAAACGCGGCATCGACCGACGCAAACAATGGCATCACGCCCATGCCGTCTTTGGCGGAAATGGTATGAAAATTGGCGAAGCTGAGAAAATGAAGCTTTCGGTCGTACTCAACCTTGGTGCGCTCGCGTGTGTAGTCGTCAAGGTTATCCCACTTGTTGATGCCAACCACCAATGCCCGACCGGATTCAAGAATGAATCCTGCAATATGTGCATCCTGTTCGGAAATTTCCTGGCGCGCATCCATGAGCAGCAACACGACGTTGGCATCTTCAATCGCCTGTAACGTTTTCACGACTGAAAATTTTTCGACCGCTTCAAATACCTTGCCGCGTTTACGGATTCCCGCTGTGTCGATAATCGTGTACTGCTTGCCATTGCGAAGCAGTGGAATGTAAATCGAATCGCGCGTGGTGCCGGGCTCATCAAACGCAATCACCCTGTCTTCACCCAGCAGGCGATTTACCAATGTCGACTTGCCCACATTGGGTCGTCCGACGATGGCAATTTTTGGGTGATCCGGATCGGGTTCGTCGGTTGCTTCAGGGAACGGGGCGAGCACATCCTCGATCAACTGTCGCACACCTTCACCGTGCGCCGCCGAGATCGCAATCGGATCGCCCAATCCCAACTCATGGAATTCGGCAACGACGACATCCTCGTTCATGCCTTCCGTCTTGTTGACCGCGACCGTCACGGATACACCACGCGAGATCGCATCTTTGCGTAGCCGTTCGCCGATGATTTTGTCCTGGGGGGTCAGTCCCTGGCGTCCATCGACAACAAAAATAATTGCATCGGCCTCAGCAATGGCTTGCAAGGTCTGCTTGGCCATTTCGTGCATGATGCCCTCGGTGACCTTCGGCTCAAAACCCCCGGTATCGACAACCAGATACGGTCGGCCCGCGCCGCGTCCGTGGCCGTAATGGCGATCTCGCGTAAGGCCCGGCATGTCCGCGACAATCGCATCACGCGTTTTCGTGAGGCGATTGAACAGCATGGATTTACCGACGTTAGGTCGACCGACGATGACAATGGTAGGTTTCATATTTGTGCGTGGACCGCAATGCGGGCCAGCGCTACTTCACATTGATGGCGAATACGCCGCCCTTGTCTGTTTGTGCAATTGCACGGTCGCCGTTGGCGAGAAGCGAAACCACGCGGCTGCCATCGGTCGTCAGGCGACCAATCAAATCGCCAGTCTCCGTTGACATCACATGCACGAGACCATCCTTGTCACCGACGAGCAGCTTGCCGTTCACAAGTATTGGCGTTCCTGGATCGCGATGTACCAGTCTTTCGAGTTTCCATAATGTTGCGCCGTTGGTTTTGTCCAGCGCAAAAACAGTGCCCCCGGTGTCGGCAACGTAAACATTCTTGGCGTCCACAGCGACACCATCCGGGCTGGAAATTTCGCGTGACCACAGCACATTGCCGCTTAAAGTCTCAACACAGCCGGTGCGACCCTGATAAACAGCAGCACAAACGCGAGTGTCGTCGATTACCGGCAGGCCAGCGACGTCGGCAATGCGTTCAAGTTCCGTTGCACCACGCGGTAGCGAAATCGTCGCCTCCCAGATAGGTTTGCCGCCTTCGACCTCAATGGCGACCACTTTGCCGCCTGCATAACCTGCATAGAGCGTGCCGCGGTTCGATACCACGCTGGCATTGGTGCGGAGGGTAAGCGATGGCGTTGCGCGCTGGAACACCCATTGGCGCTTACCGTCAACCCGGTTCAGCGCAAAAATACGTCCGTCGGCGGTACGCACGATCACCTTCGCACCTACAACGGCAGGTGCCGCGAGAATATCCCCGGCCATACTCGCCTTCCAAAGAGAACGTCCGGCGGCGTCGAACGCCAGCACATCTCCCTTGACGCTTGCGACAACAACGAGATTCTCGCCGACGCCAACACCACCCGCCAGTTGTGTTTTAGTCTCAATTCTCGTTACCGTGCGACCGCCCTCTTCCGCCAGCGCATAAACTTCACCCTTGTATGACGCTGCATAAACGAGCCGGTCACCGAAGCCGGGAACAAAGAGATACCCGCCGGATTTTCCAACGCTGGCCGACCAGGCAAGCGTTGCGCTGTTTGCAGATGTCAGCGTAGGCAGAGCGGGAATTTTCTTGTCACTGCCGCCAAACCACGCGCAGCCCGATGCCGCAATAACCAGCGTGCATGCAAACAGACCATTGAATCGACGCGACATGCGGCCGATCACTTGGCAGCCTCTTTACTGTCTTTCTTGTCCTTGCCGTCATCCTTCTTGTCTGCCGGCTTCGCTGTGCTTCCACCAACGGTATCAAGCTTGGCTTGCGAAAGTGCTTTCATCGGGCTACGGTCGCCAGCTTTTTCCACAGCGATTTGATACGCCGCACGCGCTTCTTCCCGCTTGTCCTGGCTTGCCAATACATCGCCGCGCACATCTGCGGCCATCGAAGCAAATCCCTCGTCTTTTACCTGATCGAGCATTTTCAGCGCCTCATCGTATTTTTTCTCTTCCAGCAACACGCTGGCCAAACGCACCCTAGCCACGTTGCTGTGCACTTTCGGTCCTTTATCGACAACCCATTGCAGGTGTTTTTTTGCGGTCGTGAAGTCGCCAGCATCAAACGATGCCTTTGCCGCCATGAGCTGCGCTTCGCTGGCGTAAAAAGCGCTGGGAAATTTATCTGCGATCGCACTGGCTGCGTCCGAAAGTTTCTTGTAGTCCTTGGAGGCCGCACTCTCTTGCGCAGTTTTTTCCACACTCTTGAACAAGACTTCGGCTTGCTCGCCCTGCGATGTTTCGTAGTAACGCCACCCCTGCACTGCGAGCACGCCAATGAGAAACGCGCCCACTGCCGAATAAATCCACACGCCCCACTTTGCCCACCAGTCTTTGAGTGCGTCGATGCGTTCCTGTTCTTCCAAGTCGTAAGCTGCCATACCAAATATTCCTGTCTTTCTAATCTATTAAACTGTATTCAATGCCACACGTTTTACTGCCCGCGCAACATCATTCAAGGGCAGCTTTTGTTGCTCGCCGCCCTCACGCAAATTCTTGACACTGACCAAACCTGCGGCAACTTCATCGGCGCCGAGAACGATAGCAAAGCGTGCGCCACTGGCATCAGCTTTTTTCATCTGCGATTTGAAGCTGGCCGTCTTGCCATCTGGCGTTCCATGCAGTGCGACGGAAAGATCGCGGTCACGCAACTGTTCGGCAACATAAAAGGCGTGTCGTTCCAGTCCGTCTGCGTACACAACATAAACGTCCGAAGAATCCACCTGAATCGGCGGCTGCTCCTGCATGAGCATGATGACACGTTCAACACCGAACCCGAAGCCACAAGCTGCGGCCGGTTTGCCGCCCAATTGCTCCAGCAAGCCGTCGTATCGACCGCCACCGGCGATGGTCAGTTCCCAATCGCGACCTTTGCCAATGAATTCAAACACCGTGCGATTGTAATAATCAAAACCGCGCACCAGACGTGGATTGACCGTGTACTTCAGTCCTGCGGCGTCCAGCCGCGCCCTCACACCTTCAAAATGCACGCGTTCCTGTTCGCCCAGGTAATCCTTGAGTTTCGGCGCGCCTTCGACCAGCGCCAGCATCTTCGGATTTTTGGTATCGAGGGTGCGCAAAGGATTGGTGTAAAGCCTGCGTTTGCCATCTTCGTCAAGTTGATCCGCATGCGCTTCAAAATATTTCACCAGCGCTTCGCGATGGGATTTCCTTGCGTCCACGTCGCCGATCGAGTTAACGTGCAGCGCAACATCCTTAAACCCCAGCTTTTGCCACAGCCGGGAGAGCATCAATATCTGTTCTGCGTCCACGTCAGGCCCGGCAAAGCCCAGCGCCTCGACGTCAAACTGATGAAACTGGCGATAGCGGCCTTTCTGCGGACGTTCGTGACGGAACATCGGGCCAGATGTCCACACCCGCTTCGGCCCTTCATACAAAATATTGTGTTCAATAGCAGCACGCACCAAACCAGCGGTCGCTTCGGGACGCAAGGTCAGCTTTTCGCCATTCATTGCATCTTCAAAAGAATACATTTCTTTTTCGACGATATCCGTCACTTCTCCAATCGAGCGCACGAACAAGGGCGTCGGCTCCACAATCGGCGTACGCATCAAACGGTAGCCGTATTGCTCGAACACAGCGCGCGTCGTGTCTTCGAGGAATTGCCATAGCGGCGCATCCTGCGGCAGCAGATCGTTCATGCCGCGGACGGCTTGCAGGGTTTTACTCATGTAATACGGACAGGAAGAATGGCGATGTGACGCGGAAAACACGCTATTTTACAGGGCTTTAGGGTGTGTTCGCCAGTTTTGGCCGTCATTTCCTCCAAGGTGGAAAATATGGATTTCCCTTCTGGCGGGAATGACGAGATCCGGAAAAGATATCGAATAGGGCGGTCAAATAGTCAGGTGCGCTAACGTCATGTGAATGTGAAAAACTCTATAATTGGCGAGCGTTTCAGAGAATTTTACCTCCAAGATACCCGTCATTGCTAGAGTTTTGCTATTTTTTGCGGGCTAAGCTACCTTCTTGATCGGGATTTCTTTCTTGCGAGATGCGGCCTTGCGCACGGCGCCCACCGCATAGTTTTTTGCCACGTAGTCATCGACCAGGGCATGGAACTCTTCCGCGATATTGTCACCCTTGAGTGTCACTGCTTTTTCGCCATCGATATACACCGGCGCGACGGGACGCTCCCCTGAGCCCGGCAGCGAGATACCGATATTTGCCAGCTTCGATTCACCCGGCCCATTAACCACGCAGCCCATTACCGCCACATGCATTTCTTCAACGCCGGGATATTGCGATTTCCATATTGGCATTTGATTGCGCAGATAGGTTTGAATTTTTTCTGCCAGCTCCTGGAAAAAAGTACTGGTGGTACGACCACACCCAGGGCATGCCGCCACCATCGGCGTAAACGACCTGAGACCCATGGTTTGCAGAATTTCCTGCGCGACAATGACCTCCTTCGTGCGATCGCCACCAGGTTCTGGGGTGAGCGAAATACGGATCGTGTCGCCGATGCCTTCCTGCAACAGAACGCCGAGTGCGGCCGTCGAAGCGACAATGCCTTTGCTGCCCATGCCCGCTTCGGTGAGGCCGAGATGCAGCGGATAATCGCAGCGACGCGCCAAGTCGCGGTATACCACGATCAAATCCTGAACGGCACTGACTTTGCAACTCAGAATAATTTTGTCGCCACCCAGGCCCAGGGCTTCAGCCTTTGCGGCACTTTCAAGCGCTGAGACAATGAGCGCCTCACGCATCACGGCATCGGCTTCTTTCGGTTCATTGAGCCTGCCATTTTCATCCATCATGCGGGCGATCAATTCAGGATCCAGTGATCCCCAATTCACGCCGATGCGCACTGGCTTGTCGAACCTGATTGCAGTCGCGATCATCGCGCCGAACTGGTCGTCGCGCTTGCTGCCGTGCCCGACATTGCCGGGGTTGATGCGCAATTTTGCCAGCGCTTTCGCGCAGTCCGGTACTTCAGTCAATAATTTGTGGCCATTGAAATGAAAGTCACCAACCAGCGGAACGTAAACGCCCATTGCGTCCAGTTGCGCACGAATCATTGGGACAGCACGTGCGGCACCAAGGGTATTGACGGTGACGCGGACGACCTCGGAACCCGCACGTGCGAGTGCCGCAACCTGTGCGACAGTACCAGATACATCTTCGGTATCGGTGTTGGTCATTGACTGAACCATGATGGGAGCATCGCCTCCCACTGGGACCTGACCGATCAATACCTGCCGTGACTTGCGGCGCAGAATTTCTGAAAACACGATCACCTCAAAAAAATCACTGACGCGTGAAAATGGCCACGCCTATTTGACCGTCAGGCGCGCCACCGAAGCCCGCGTGTGGGGCAGAAGATCAACTTCTTTTCCGTTGTAAGCCATTCGGGTGACTTGCGCATTGCCGATCACAACTGAAAACGGTGCGCGACCGACGACCTCTTCAGTCTCCCCTTCCATGAATTTTCTGTCCAGCATGGTTTTTCCATTGTGATCGACGACTTGGACCCACGATGCGCCGCTGAACGTAAAACCCAATTGTCCGCTGCCTGCGGGCAGCGCAGGTCGAGACGGCGTGGCCGCGATTTCCGCCGCCACTGACGGCGAAGCTGCGCTGACAACGGGCACCACCAGAGCTGCTGGTAATGACGTCGATCCAGATGATTTGTCAGGAATCTGAGGGTTAACCTGCAAAGGCGGATGGGCTTCCTGCGCGGGAGTGACATCAATCGGTGCACCATTTACAGACGGCAGTTGCATCGCATTCGGTAGAGCCACCGTTTTTTGCTCGGCGACGTCCTGGGGGAGGCCACCTTCGGCGCGATGTGGTCGCACATACTCCCACCACCACCATACGACAGTGAGCAGCAGGGCCGCAATTGCGACGGCGATGAACGCGCGCGCGCGTGGCGTGGCAAATTCGCCCTCTTGTGCCGCAACTTTAATATTCTGCTGCAAAGGCATCACGACCACACTGGCACTAATTGTTGCAGCCGCCTTGTGGTTTTCGGCAAGCAGGCCGAGTGCTTTTTCCGGTTCAACACCAACTTCCTTGGCGAAATTGCGGACAAATCCGCGCAGGAAAGTACCCGTTGGCAGCGCCGCATAATCGTCTTGTTCAAGCGCGCGCACTTGCTTGACGCCCATGCGCAGTCTCGACGCAACATCGCCGGGAGACAATCCAGCTTTCTCGCGGGCCAGGCGCAGTAATTCGCCCACAAATTTCTTAGGTTCGACGGTACTGCCCGCTACTGGCGGCAACGAATCTACCGCGCCAGCCTTTGGGGCGGCGTCAGTCTGCGTCACTGCACTATTTTCAATCACAGTTACCTCGTTCTGACGTCAACGAAGCTCGATGGCCGCGCGCGTTTGAGTCGCATCGGGAAAACGCCGACGCAGTTGCTGAACATAACTCGACAGGGCCGACTTGTCGCCCTGCATATAGGCAATGCGCGCGCCGAGCAGCAGTACGTCAGCACTCGGCATCTGGACTAGTTGATTGTGTCGCGCCAGAAAACCCTCAGCCTCTCGTGAGCGCCCACGGGCAAACTCGATCTCAGCCAATTCGTAGAGCGCTGCGGACATGAGCGGCTGGCGCCGGATTGCCTCTCTGAACTGCGCTTCGGCCCCCTTAATATCGCCCGCCTTCTTCAGGCATATTCCCGAATTGTAATTCGCTCTTTCGGGTGTGCCATAGAGCGGATTCTTTAATGCCGCCTGGAAATACTGCGCGGCGTTAACCGGATTCTGCCGCTGACATACGAACCAGCCGTAATTATTCAGGGTTTCAGAATCGTTGGGCATCAATCTGAGTGCTTGCTCAAATGCTTGTGCCGCCTGCGCATCGTCCTGCAATTGCATATAGATGATGCCCAGCATATTGTGGGCCGGCGCATGGTTGGGAGACGCAGCAAGCGCCTGTTTGGTCGCTTCCAGCGCGACCGCCATGTTGCCCATACGAAAATATTCGGCAGCTCGCTCTGTGTGTATTTGCGCGCGCGTCAATGGATCGCTGCTCTTGGAGGCTTGGTCGGGCACTTTGGTTTCAACAGCGGTCGTCGACACACACCCAGATACCAGTCCGACGCAAAAAGCAGTGGCAACAATGGCGACAAGCGATTTGTTCACAGGATGTTCCTTAAGCAGCATGGCTGAGTTTAATGATTCTGGAACGGTTGGATTTATCGACGACTTGCCCCGCCAATTGGCCGCATGCGGCATCAATGTCGTCGCCACGCGTCTTGCGAACGGTAACAACAAATCCGGCAGCTTGCAGTATTTCGCGGAAACGATGAATCGCGTTGTTGCTTGAACGCTGGTAAGGCGCCTCTGGAAACGGGTTCCACGGAATCAGGTTGAATTTGCAGGGTAGATCGCCCACCAGTGCCACTAGCTCGTGTGCCTGTTGCACTGAATCGTTGACGCTGTTGAGCATCACGTATTCAAACGTCACGAAATCGCGTGGTGCGGCTTCAAGGTAATCGCGAATTGCGGCCAGCAATTCAGCCAGCGGATATTTTTGATTGATTGGCACCAGCACGTCACGCAACTTGTCATTCGGCGCATGCAACGACACCGCAAGCGCCACCGGGCAGCGCGTTTTCAGCCGCGTCAGATTGGGAACGATGCCGCTGGTTGAAAGTGTCACCCGCCTGCGCGAGAGGCCGTAGCCGTGGTCGTCGAGCATGATATCCATCGCCGTAGTGACGTTATCAAAATTGGCCAGCGGCTCGCCCATGCCCATCATTACCACGTTGGACACAATGCGCTTCGGGAGGGCAGAGCCGGAACCGCGGCCGGAGGCCGTGGATGCGACCCCGGACGAAGTGCTGCGCGCCGACCGCTCGGATTCATCGTCTTGCGACCAACGCTCGGAGGCGCGGTTCGCCGCAGGATCCTTTGCAAGCGCTTTGTTCGCCCACCACAGCTGGCCAATGATTTCAGCCGAGGTGAGATTGCGATTGAACCCCTGCTTGCCAGTAGAACAAAACGTGCAATCCAGCGCGCAGCCCACCTGGCTCGACACGCAAAGTGTGCCGCGATCATCCTCAGGAATGAAGACCACCTCGATGCCATTGCCGGTGCCGACATCCAGCAACCACTTTCGTGTGCCGTCGCTGGACGTCTGCTCGGTCATCAATTTTGGCGCGGTAATGGTTGCCACACCCGGCAATTTTTCGCGCAGCGACTTGGCCAGATCGGTCATCGCATCAAAGCTATCGACGCCGCCCTGATGCAGCCAGCGAAAAACCTGTTTGGCCCGAAACGGCTTCTCCCCCATGTCGGCAAAAAACGTGGTCATCTCGGCCAAATTCATGCCGAGTAGATTTGGTTTTTCAGTTTTTGCGTGTTGGGGGACCGCCACGATTGCACTCCGCTTTTTTATCGCGAGTAAACGTTCAACGCTGGAAAATAATAGGCAATTTCCACCGCTGCTGTTTCGGCAGCGTCAGAGCCGTGAACGGCGTTGGCATCAATGCTATCAGCGAAGTCGGCGCGGATCGTTCCCGCAGCCGCTTTCTTCGGATCGGTTGCGCCCATCAGGTCGCGGTTTTTCAGAATCGCACCTTCGCCTTCAAGCACCTGAATCATCACCGGGCCCGAAATCATGAAGCTGACCAGATCGTTAAAAAACGGGCGCGCTTCGTGAACTGCGTAAAAGCCTTCGGCCTCGGCACGTGACAAATGCGTCATGCGGGCAGCGATAACTTTCAAGCCGGCTTTTTCAAACCGCGAATAAATCTCACCGATGACGTTCTTGGCCACGGCATCCGGTTTGATGATAGAGAGTGTCTTTTCAATTGCCATGTAAAAATCCTTTTAGAAAACCTTGATAACTTGATGAAAACATTGAATTTTAGCACGATTCTGGGGGCTAAGTCACGGTTTTGACCGCTATTTTGGTTGTAGTGTCAGGCGATTGTTGGTGCGGCGGATGACAAAATCGTGACCGCCTGCGAGCTGCGGTTTTCCCTCAGGGCTCACACGAAATAATTGGGAAGCCCAATCGGCCAACTGCAATTGCGATGGCGGCGCGACCTTTTGCCATATGAGCCAATGATAAAGCGCGTTGATTTGGCGCGGCGCGGGCAATGAATCGAGCGATTGCGAAAATGCGTTTTCGCCGTCCCATTGCAAATCGATTTTCGCCAATGCCTCGAGCATCTCATCTGCCTCGCTCGCGTGCCGCGCCGCGCGTGCAAGCGAGGACCGGTAATGCGGGAAGCGCTGTGCCAATCGCGGCGTGATCTCATGACGCAGAAAATTTCTCGTGAAGTTGGTATCGTCGTTGGATTCGTCTTCGATCCATTTCAGGTCGCGCTCGCGTGCGAACGTCTCAATTTCGTCGCGCGAGACCGTTAGTAGCGGGCGAAGCATGGTCTGATTCCGGGAAGTCACCCGCACTTCGCCCATCCCGGCGAGGCCTCTTAATCCAGTCCCGCGCAGCAATTGGTGCAGCACTGTTTCAGCTTGATCGTCGGCGTGTTGTGCGAGCAATATAAAAGGTGATCCTTCATCCGCAAAAGCGGCATAGCGTGCGGCGCGCGCGGAACCTTCCAGGCCGGCTGGTGAACGCCTGTCCACATCAACTTTTTTCGTCGTGAGTGCGATGTTTCTCAAACTACAAAACGCTGCACAATACTCAGCCCACGAATCCGCGTTAGGACTCAACCCATGATGCACGTGAATCGCGTGAACATCGAGGCGAAAGGATGCCCTGAGTTGATCGACGGCATCCAGCAGGACGATCGAATCCATACCGCCAGACAGCGCGATGCAGACGCGCGCGTCTTCCAGCGAATGGCGTCGAAAAAAGCTGTCAACAGTGGTTAAAAGCATTGTGATGCAGGTGCTTGAGCAACGGGAACGACTCGAATCCTTGTAGCCCGGAACCGCGAAACGCAATCCAGGTTTGCGTGAATCCGACGTTCCAGGATTACGCTGCACGAATCAGGAGTAAATGATCAAATCCAAGCATTGGCGCGGCTTACAAAGCATTTTTATCCTGAAAGGCCGACCAATGCTGGTGTTTCACATAAATATGCGTGTGCTACTCTACCAGTTCCTTAAAGCGCCCAAACTCCAGCAGTTTCTTCTGCCGTTCCTGCACGATCTTATCCACGGATTTTTCCGAGAGCGTTTTCAGGGAATCAGCAATCGCTTTCTTCAATGTCATCGCCATCGCTTGTGGATCGCGGTGCGCGCCGCCCAAAGGTTCGTTGAGGATCTTATCCACCAAGCCAAGCGCTTTCAGTTTTGGCGCGGTAATGCCCAACGCCTCAGCCGCCTCAGGTGCCCTAGTCGAATCCTTCCACAGAATGGCCGCACATCCCTCAGGCGTGATCACCGAGTAGGTCGAATACTGCAACATGTAGGTGACGTCGCCGATGGCAATGGCCAACGCGCCGCCAGATCCGCCTTCGCCGATGATGGTACACACAATCGGTACGCGCAGGCCGGAAAGTACGTAGAGATTGTGTCCGATCGCCTCCGATTGCCCGCGCTCTTCCGCACCCACACCGGGATATGCGCCGGGCGTATCGACCAGCGACACAATGGGCACGCCAAATTTTTCAGCGAGCTTCATCAAGCGCAATGCCTTGCGATAGCCTTCCGGTTTCGGCATGCCAAAATTGCGAAACTGGCGCTCCTTGGTGTCACGACCTTTTTGCTGTCCCATCACCATCACCGTCTGGCCATTGAATCGCGCCAGGCCCCCGACGATGGCAGGGTCTTCACCAAAGCTGCGGTCGCCGTGCAACTCCTCAAAATCCGTCATCATCATGCTGATGTAATCGAGCGTGTATGGCCGCTGCGGATGACGCGCCACCTGCGAAATCTGCCATGCCGAAAGCTTGGCGTATATGTCTTTAGTGAGTATCTGGCTCTTCTTGGCAAGCTTTTCGATTTCGGCCGAAATATCGACGGCAGAATCGTCCTGCACAAAGCGCAGTTCTTCGATCTTGCTTTCCAGCTCGGCAATCGGCTGCTCAAAATCGAGAAAATTGAATTTTTGTGGGGTCATTCAGATTGTGCGCTGGTTTCTTAATCGCCAATCATACCAAGTCCGGCAGTGGGAGCGCCATTTGAGATTGCGAGCCGTTCAATGTGTGAGTGACGACCCACGCGCAGCGGGTCCTCGGCACGAACCTTAATCTCAAATTTGAGACCGAAGCACTTATAATTCTGCGATGGGCAATCGACTGACAAAGATTACTACGCGCACCGGGGACGATGGTACTACCGGTCTTGGCGACGGTACGCGAACGAAGAAAAGCGCCCCGCGCATTGCTGCGATGGGTGATATCGACGAACTCGCCAGCGCACTGGGGCTATTGCTCACCGAGCCTCTGCCAGACGCGGCCCGCAAGACGCTGATTCGTATCCAGAACGACCTTTTTGATCTTGGCGGAGAAGTCTGCATTCCCGGTCACAGTGCAGTGACCAATGCGCATGTCATGTTTCTCGATGATGAAATCAACGCCCTCAATTCCAGCCTTCAGCCGCTGAAGGAATTTATTTTGCCAGGAGGATCGCGTGCCGCCTCATGCTGTCACATTGCCCGAACGGTCGCGCGTCGCGCCGAGCGTGCGCTGGTCGGCCTCGCCCAAACTGAATCGGTTTCACCGCTTGCGCTCCAATACTTGAATCGCCTCTCAGATTTTCTGTTCATACTGGCGCGAACCCTGAACCGTCACGCCGGTGTCGCCGATGTTTGCTGGCAACGGCTTCCCTCCCCTTCGAATGCGCACTGACAAAATGGCAAATCTGTCTCCGGCCGCACCCAATGTCCTCAACGAAAGGCTTGCCGCCCTGCTGGCGCAAGCCGGGTTGGGTAATCGCGCAGCGTTCGCGGATTTGTATGAAGCAACAAAATCGAAACTGTTTGCCGTTTCGCTTCGTATAGTCCGTGAGCGGCATATCGCCGAAGAGGTTTTGCAGGACAGCTTTGTGAACATCTGGAATAACGCCACCAAATACGCCGTAGCCCAATCTGCACCCATGACATGGATGACGGCGATCGTGCGCAATCGCAGTCTCGATATCGTTCGTCGTCCGTTCCTGGAAGTGCAGGACGAGGATGATTTTTTTGCGGTCAACATGGAAGACGAACGCCCGGGCCCCGATGACCAGCTGGTCGCGCGTCGTGATCAAGTAAAAATCGAACGTTGTATGAAAGGTCTCGATGGTGAACAGCAACAAACGATTTCGCTGGCTTTTTTTCAAGGGCTTTCGCACTCGGAAGTTGCCAGCCATCTAGGTAAACCCCTGGGAACCGTGAAAACGCATATTCGACGCGGACTGCTTAAGCTAAAGGGGTGCCTCGAATCATGAAACTTGGCAACCCCGAACTCCGCAGCAAGCTGGCATCCGAATATGTGCTCGGTACGCTGAAAGGCGCTGCCCGCCGACGCTTTGAAGACTACTTGCAACGTGATGCCGCTTTGCGCTCAGACGTGGCGCAGTGGGAAGCGCATTTGAACCCCTTGACCGAGCGGTTGCTTCCGGTAACGCCACACGCCCGGGTGTGGAAAAAAATCGAATCGCGCATCGATGGCTCAAGCGCGGCTACAAACGCTGACAAGAAATCCGGCGGTCTATGGGAGAGTCTCGCCTTTTGGCGCGCTTTTGGTCTTGGCGCATGCGGCTTGGCCGCTGCCTTGGTGGCCGCAGTATTTTTGGCTAAACCCGCTGATCAAAGCCCGATGCTGACCGCCGTTCTCGCCGAAGACAATAACGTCGCACGCGTCTTCATCGAGCAGCCAAAATCGGGAATGCTGATGGTGAAAATGGTCAAGCCATGGAAAACCATGAACGGCATGGCATTGCAACTGTGGGTGGTACCAAAGGAAGGCGCGCCACGCTCGCTGGGTGTCATCAATGACACGGGCGAAACCAAGTTGGTGCTGGTTGGCATGGATGAAAAACTTTCCGGCGGACTTGTGTTTGCTGTCTCGAAAGAACCGCCAGGAGGATCACCGACCGGCCAGCCAACAGGCAGCGTGATGTGCAAAGGCGCGATTGCGCACATGCCATCGAAACAGCCGCAGCCGCCGATTTAGCGGTCGCGTCCAGCTACTGTTCATCGCGCAGAAAATGCAATCGCGCAGATTTCAAGTCCACTTTCAGCTAGCCATTGTTTTGCTTGGCGGCCTGCTTGTTGCGACTTTCGCTCATGCAAACCAGCCAACAGCTATTCTGTTGGCCAATGTGCTTAAGCCAGGCATCGACCCCGCCGCGTATCTGGTGAGTGAAAAGTACGATGGTGTGCGCGCCATCTGGGATGGCAAAACGTTACGCTTTCGCAGCGGCCGCGCCGTCAATGCGCCAGCGTGGTTTATCGCCAAATTGCCTGACGAAAAACTGGATGGTGAATTGTGGCTGGCACGCGGCGGGTTCGAGCAACTCTCGGGTTTCGTACGCAAAGCCTCACCCGTGGATGAAGACTGGCGGCAGATCAAATACATGGTGTTTGAAAATCCTGATGGCGAGGGCACGTTCGCCGAGCGCTACTTGCGAATACGCGAAATTGTTGCCAAAGTGAACTGGCCGCAACTGATTGCGGTGGAACAGTATCGAGTTGCCGATCGCGCAGCCTTAAAACGCAAGTTTTCCGAAGCGGTTAATGGCGGCGCGGAAGGTCTGATGCTGCATCTGGCTGACGCCAGCTACGTGACCGGTCGCAGCGACGTACTGCTCAAGATGAAACCGCTGGAAGACACGGAAGCAAAGGTCATCGAACAGCTCGCCGGCAAAGGCAAATATACCGGCCAAATGGGTGCATTGCGCCTGGAAATGCCTAATGGCAAACGCTTCAACATCGGCACCGGATTCAGCGACGATGTGAGGAAAAACCCGCCACGAGTCGGCGCGATTATCACGTATACATATCGCGGCTTTACCGCGAACGGCACACCACGATTCGCCAGTTATTTGCGGGTGCGGGAAGAGTTTTAGCCTTACTTTTTGCGCACCGCCATGCCGGTACGCACCTGATCCAGCGTCGTACAAATTTCCTCAGCTGCCAGCAATACACGCGGGCCGGGACGCAGTATCCAGTCACCGTTCAAAGGGTAAATTCTGCCACTGCGGTAGGCTTCAAGACCCGCATACAGTGCCTTGTCGCGCGCGATATCTTTATGAATTGACGCTGGTCGCAATATTACACCTGCGCCACGTTTCAACAACTCCTCGCGCGACGGCTCAATTACCATCTGCGCGACATCGGAAAAAACATTCTCGCCACCGCAAAGTTTTACAACTTCGGAAATGAAGTGTTTGCCGTTCACCGTGATCAATGGCATTTGTGAAATTTCGAAAAAAACATTAAGTGTGGTCTTACCAAGATTCGCATGTTGCATTTTCGCCAGCGACGTTTCAAAAGCCGAGGCAAAGTGCTCAGGTGTATTGACGAATTTTGGCCTGCCGACTAGCTTGCCAATGGTTCTCACCGCGCGCGGAACATCGGCGAGAGTGCGAATTTCAATCACGAATACCCTGATGCCAAGTGATTCGAGCCGTACCACATCGGCTGGACGGGTGCCGCCCTTCCACGCCAAAACCAAATCCGGCTTCAACGCGAGCAAAGCTTCGAATGAAACACCAGAGGCATCCGCAACCTGGGGCTTATGCCGTGCCGATTCCGGAAAGTCACTGTATGCCGAAACCCCGACCAGCTTCTCGTTTGCACCTGCGGCGTACATGAGTTCTGTCAGCGACGGTGCCAATGTGACAACCCGTCGTGCAAATACGGTCAATAATATGGCACGACCGTCATCGTCAATAATTGGCGACGCCGGAACACCCGGGTCGATGACAACGACGGGCGCAGCGCATACCGCAACGCTGAAGAGCGAAGACGCAAGAAAAACAGATAAACCCAACGCCCTCACACGGCGCAACATCATCAAGCCGCTCTGCTCACATCCTTCAGTCCTGCGCCAGATACCCTCGCAGCAAGTGCGCGTCGTTTCTCATAGGCTTCTCTCGCGATGGCGATGTCTTCCAGAAAATACGGCAATTCCTGTAACGTTATTGCCTGCGCTCCATCGACCAGTGCTTTTTTAGGATTCGGGTGCATGTCAACCAGCAACATATTCGCCCCCGCAATGACACCTTGCGCGGCAACGTGAAAGACATCGAGTATCCCGTTCGGCGACGCGGCGCGAATACCCACCGAATGCGAGGGATCGACGCACACCGGCATGCGTGTCAAACGGTGCACCACGGGAACGTGGCCAAAATCAATGAGGTTGCGATGCGGATCGCCAAAGTTGGTTTTCATACCACGCAAGCCAAACACGATTTTGGTGTTGCCCTCGGAGGCGCAATATTCGGCAGCCATCAGCGATTCATCCAGCGTAATGCCAAAACCGCGCTTCAATAAAATAGGCAGTTCGCGCTGACGACCAACCGCTTTGAGCAATTCAAAATTCTGCGTGTTTCGCGTACCGATTTGCAGCATTACGCCAGTCGGATTTCCCGTTTGCAAAAGTGCGGCCTTGATCTCATCAACATGCGCCTCAGAGGTGACCTCCATCGAAATCACCTTGATGCCATACTTACCTGCAAACTCAAAAACCCAAGGCAGACACTCGCTACCCATGCCCTGAAACGAATATGGACTGGTGCGCGGTTTGTACGCTCCCATGCGGGCGCATACCTGATGATGATCACGCAAACAGGCAAATGTCTGTTCTACGAAGTCACGCGTATCGACGGCATTCAGCCCGGCGAAAGTGTGCAGGTTGTCCTGCGAAAACGTCACGCCGTTGTACGTAAAACTGGTGTCATGCTCATCGGCCTGATGACGGCCGAGAATGCGAAGCTCCGTTGCCACTTCTACTCCTGCGTCACGTGCAAACGGCGCTCACGCACGGCGCCTGCAAGCTGGTTCAATAACGCTTCCGTATCAGCCCAGTTAATGCAGGCGTCAGTAACTGAAACGCCGTATTCGAGCGGCTTGCCCGGTGTGATGTCCTGGCGCCCTGCATTCAGATGGCTTTCGACCATAACGCCAACAATGCGCTGGTCGCCACCAGTGAGTTGTGCAGCAACATCGGTCGATACGTCCATCTGTTTTTGATGGTTCTTGCTCGAATTGGCATGCGAAAAATCGATCATCACGCGTTGCGCCAACCCGGACTTGGCCAATTCGTCGCACGCCGCATTGACACTGGTCGCATCAAAATTCGGTGTCTTGCCGCCACGCAAAATGATGTGGCAATCTTCATTCCCGGCAGTCGAAAAAATTGCCGAGTGTCCACCTTTGGTTACCGAAAGAAAATGATGCTGGGCGGCAGAAGCCTTGATCGCGTCCACCGCAATCTTGATGTTGCCATCGGTGCCGTTCTTGAAACCGACCGGACAGGAAAGACCGGAAGCAAGCTGCCGGTGTGACTGCGATTCGGTCGTGCGTGCGCCAATCGCACCCCAGGCAATCAGATCAGCAAAATACTGTGGCGAAATCAAGTCGAGATATTCCGTCGCTGCGGCCAATCCTAACGAGTTAATGTCGAGCAACAATTTTCGCGATAAGCGCAGGCCCTTGTTGATATCGTAACTTTCGTTCATGTCGGGGTCGTTGATGTAGCCTTTCCAGCCCACGGTTGTGCGAGGCTTTTCAAAATAAACACGCATCACGATCGTGAGATCAGGTTCCAGCTTCAGCCGAGTCGCCTGAAGGCGCGTGGCATATTCCATGGCCGCATCATAGTCGTGGATCGAGCAAGGACCCACGATAACCAGCAGGCGATCATCGCCCCTATGCATGATGCGGTGAATTTCTTCGCGCGCACGAAACACCGTGGACGATGCGTCATCCGTCAACGGAAATTCGCGCATCAAATGTGCAGGAGGTGTGAGCTCCTTGACGCCACGAATGCGCACGTCATCGGTGTTATAGGCCATGTCACGCTCCGAATGAACAACTTGCAGCTTGGGTTTGACAGCAGATTTTTTTGTATTTGTAGTATTCATATTACTTTCCAGTCTTCCGTGCCGCCCTGTCGACTGGCTAAAAAAAACGCCAGCTTTCAGGGCTGGCGGTTTTTAGAAATCGTGGTGCACTTAATTCCTGCGCACTACCCTTTCTCCGCCAGAGGCATCGAAAAATAGTAGTACCAGAAATAGGAAGTGCGGATGTTCATGTAACGGATACTAGCAGGGAATTTGTGCGGTGCGCAAGAGGTGAGTTTTCGACCGTAGTGCGTAGCCCGCATGAAGCGTAGCGTATTGCGGGGGCGGCAGTTGACCAAAGCTTTGTCGTCAATGCTCCGCTCTCTTGCTTCGCTTGCCTGCTCGCGAGCCAGTGGTTGCGCATGGTCGTCGGAATCGATTGAGGACATAGAAGCCATCTAAACTCAAGCACTGGCGCGGCGTTTCAGGCACTTTAACGGAGTTATGTAGATGACATACCGCATAAGAAGTCTACCCATAGCTGATCTGGAGTTCAAACGCATTCCAGTAAACTGCCTAGCTTCAAACGGAAATTCGTTTGTGAAATGGAAGCGAGTCGGTATGCCTAAAATCAAGCAGGATTTCATCGAATGCGTTTTCTATCTCTACCTCGACAGAGAAAGCGCCGAACAAGGGTTGTCGCCCAAAGCATCAGGTTTTCTGATTGAACACGAGCACCACCGCATGTGATGGCGGTACCCGCCGGCCCGTTGCAGAGTCTGCCGTTCAGCATGCTGGTCGCGTCGCCCCCGCCGGAGATCAAGAGCGATGCCGACTACCGGAAGGTAGATTGGCTCGCCCGGCGTTACGCGTTGTCGGTGTTGCCGTCGGTGAGTTCGATCCAGGCCTTTCGGCAATTCACCAAAAACAACACGGCGCAGGAACCGTTTGCCGGATTCGGCGATCCGCTCATCGGTGGCGCAGCGGCACCACGCGCGGCAATCGCAGCAAGATAAATATCGCTGCAGTATTTCGTAATGCGCCGGTGAAAAACGCCCCGAATGCAGCGCAGGCCACCGAGATTGCTGATGTTGAAGCGATCCGCAACGCACCGCGACTGCCGGAGACCGCCGACGACTTGCGCGCGATGGCCAAGGCGCTCAAGTCTGATCAACATTCGCTTTGGCTGCAGGAGAACGCGACTGAGACGAAGATCAAGCAACTCGATTTATCGAAGTACCGCACCCTCGCCTTCGCCACGCACGGGCTGATGGCGGGCGAGATCAAAGGCATCGGCGAAGCCGGCCTGATCCTGACGCCGCCGCGAGAAGGATCAGTTGAGGACGACGGCTATCTTTCGGCGAGTGAAATCGCGAAGCTGAAACTCAACGCAGACCTGGTCGTGTTATCCGCATGCAATACCGCCGCCGCAGATGGCACGCCGGGCGCGGAGGGATTGTCGGAGCTGGCCAAGGCGTTCTTTTATGCGGGTGCACGTTCGCTGCTGGTATCGCACTGGCCCGTCGCGTCAGAGGCGACGGTGCCGCTCACCACGGGCATGTTGAAAGAATACGAAGCCAATCCCGCTCAAGGTAAGGCGGAGGCGCATCGCAAGGCGATGCTGGCGCTAATCAATACGCCGGATCATCCGGAATACGCCCATCCGCTGTTCTGGGCACCATTCGTGGTGGTTGGGGAAGGTGGTGCGGGGAAACTTGGCAAGCCGGGATACGCTGACTAGAAAGAGTCAAGCGTACGGGAATGTCGATTGCGGCGTTGGTGATGCGTCCGAAGCATATTGCGACGGTAAACTACATCACGAATTTAAGCCGCACTCGGCTTAAACACCAGCGAAACGCCATTGTTACACCAGCGCTCCCCCGTCGGCTGCGGACCATCTTTGAATACGTGCCCATGATGGCCGCCACAGCGCGCACAATGGTATTCAGAACGTGGGTAGATCAGCTTGAAATCGGTTTTTTTCTCAAACGCATTGGGTAGCGTGGTGAAAAAACTCGGCCAACCGGTACCACTATCGAATTTCATTTCTGAGGTGTAGACCGGCAAGTCGCAGGCTGCGCAATGAAACACGCCTTTGCGCTTTTCATCATTAAGATTGCTTGAGAATGCGCGTTCGGTACCTTCGTCGCGAAGCACGTTGAATTGAGCGGATGAAAGACGTTTTTTCCACTCGGCGTTTGGTAATTCCATTTTTTCGATTTTCATGGGCGTTTGGCTGGCTTGTTGAAGGGCGAGTTTGACTTGTTCTGCGTTTGGCGCGACTGGTCGACCCTGCGCGTAGGCGGCTTTGGCAAATACTTGCGATCCGGCAGAGGCGAACAGTCCTGACAAAAATGTGCGGCGTTTCATGTGGTTTTCCTTTGTTGTTCCGTATTTGGTCGTCTAACGTTGAATAAGTTTACGAACACGACGAAATTTTGGATGCAACTTTCCAAAATCAACCGGTACCGCCCACCGTAAGCCCCTCCATGCGCAAGGTCGGTTGTCCGACGCCAACTGGTACGCTTTGCCCCTCTTTGCCGCAAACGCCGACGCCACCGTCGAGTCGCATGTCGTTGCCAATCATGGTGATATGTTTCAGCGATTCGATGCCGTTACCAATCAACGTCGCGCCGACAACTGGATATGTAATCTTGCCGTCCTCGATCATGTAGGCTTCGGAGGCCGAGAACACGAACTTGCCACTGGTGGTATCGACCTGCCCGCCACCGAAATTGGCGGCGTAGAGCCCGTGCTTTACGCTGGCAATAATCTCTTCGGGCGTCTTGTCGCCATTGAGCATGTAGGTGTTGGTCATGCGTGGCATCGGAATGTGCGCATATGATTCGCGCCGCGCATTGCCAGTTACCGGTGTTTTCATCAGCCGTGCATTGAGCGAATCCTGCATATAGCCTTTGAGGATGCCGTCTTCGATCAGCACGTTGCGTTGCGTGATATTGCCTTCATCGTCGATATTGAGCGAGCCGCGGCGATCGGCAATGGTGCCGTCATCAACGACGGTGACGCCTTTGGCCGCAACGCGCTCACCGATGCGTCCGGCGAACAGGCTCGAACCCTTGCGATTGAAATCGCCTTCCAATCCGTGTCCCACGGCTTCGTGCAGCAGGATACCCGGCCAACCAGAGCCGAGCACAACTGTCATCGGCCCAGCCGGCGCAGGTTTTGCATCGAGATTGATCAACGCTTCACGCACGGCGCCCTCGGCGTAACCCTTCAAAATTTCATCGGTGAAATAGCGGTAATCGTAGCGCCCCCCGCCACCGGTATGTCCTTGCTCGCGGCGTCCGTTTTGCTCGGCGATTACGGTGAGGCCGATGTGTACGAGCGGACGCACATCTGCGGCCATCACACCGTCGCTCCTCGCGACCATCACCACATCGTATTCACCGGACAGGCGTCCCATCACTTCTTTGACGCGCGGGTCGATGTTGCGGGCGAATTGCTCAAGGCGCTCGAGAATGCGTACCTTGTCGGCATCTTCAAACGACGACACCGGATCGTTCGGCGTGTACAACGCAAGACCGGCTTTTGATTGCGACTTAGCCGCTTTTGCGTTGCCTCCCGAACGCGCAATGCTGCGCGTCGCAGCAGCGGCAGAGGATAGCGCCGCATGGCTGATGTCGTCCGAGTATGCAAACGCGGTTTTTTCACCAGACACGACTCTTACGCCAACACCCTGGTCGATATTGAAACTGCCTGATTTGACATGCCCTTCCTCCAGGGTCCATCCCTCCGAACGCGAATACTGAAAATACAGATCCGCGTAATCGGCGTCATGTGTGAGGATTTCGCCGAACACGGATTCGATGACGGATTCGTTGAGACCATATGGTGCGAGCAACGTGGAACGGGCGATACTTATTGGAGTAGAGTTCATGGGGCGCTGTCGTGGAAGGAACTAACATTATCGCAGAGGCTGCCGATGCATTCGTAGAAACGAATTGCTTCGGCGTACGACGGCGGCTTCAGGTTACATTGTTCCTGCATGGCTCAAATTCAACGGCAACTGCTACATTTCATTCGTGCCGCTATCATGTAAAAATCTGATTAAACTTCAGCAATGACAAGCATCTTCAGGCATTTTCCCCTTGAAAACCCCGTGAATACTGGTTTTACATAAAATTTACCCATGCCGAATATCCCTTACGTCACCGATGCCGATATCGAACAGCAAGCCGTTCCCGCGGATCTGGTTGCCGCTATTCGCGCGCGTCGTGCCAATGGAAAACTACTCAACCTCGACCGTATGCTGCTTCACAGCCCACCGATTGCGCGAGGCTGGAATACCTACATGGGTGCCATCCGCAGGGAGCTCAAAGTCTCGCCGCTGCTGCGCGAATTGGCAATTTGCGCCGTCGCCAAACTCAATCGTGCCGACTATGAGTGGATCCAGCATGCACCAGAATTTCTGGCAGCGGGCGGAACGCAATCGCAGCTTGATGCGCTTGCCGATATTGAGAACGCGCCGGACAATGCCCTGGTATTTGACAAGCTTCAGCAAGTCGTACTTAAACTGACTGCGGAAATGACGCGCGATGTGGAAGTGAGCCCGTCGACCATGAGTGCATTGCGCACTCAACTGCCGGATCGTGAGGTGGCCGAAATCGTCGGCGTGATTGCTTCCTACAACATGGTGTCGCGGTATCTGATCGCGTTAGGGATTGGCCCGGAATGACACCGATTTCGTAGCTTGACCCTTGATAAATTGTCCCGATTTGGGCATGGCGGTGGGCTCAGCAAGGTTCTGATATTCTTCCATTTGTGCAGTTCATGAAATCGCCAACAGGTCGCGAGCACCCATGTCTCTAGTCCCAACAATAAACGGCAAGGCGATGATCCTCGGTCTTAAAGGACGGCTGGATCAGGACAATTGCGAGGTCTTTCGTGGCGAGTTGGCACCGCATCTTGAATCGGCCGCGCGCGAAGGTCTGGCCATCGTGCTCGATCTTTCGCAGCTGGAATACGTATCCAGCGCCGGACTCAGGTGCTTCATGCTCGCCGTCAGGCAGACCAAGGCGCTCAATGGCCGCATCGTTGTAGCGGCATTGCAGCCGATGGTCGCAGAGATTTTTCAGATCAGCCGCTTTAATATGTTGCTGGAAGTTTTTGCCACTGTCGCCGCTGCGGTTAGTGCCGTGTCGATGGATGGCTTCGGTACCAAAAAATAATCCGGATAGCTTTCGGGGTCGCAGAGGACATCATGGTCGTTCGATTCTGGGGTACGCGCGGCTCCATTCCGGTCGCACTGACTTCGGCAGATATTCGCGACAAAATCGTTCAGGCGCTGATGAAGGCCTCTGGTCGCACCTTTGCCACCGCTGAGGAGGCCACCACGTTCACACGTGAGGAACTCGGCTTCTCGGTCAAGAATACCTTCGGCGGCCACACGCCTTGTGTTGAACTGGATCTCGGCACGGAGGAGTACTACGTTTGCGACATGGGCAGCGGCGCGCGACCTTTCGGCGCGCATGTCCTGGCGAAGCAGCATGGCCGTCCAGCAACAATAAATATTTTTATGTCGCATGTGCATTGGGACCACATCATGGGTTTCCCATTCTTCGGCCCCGCGTATGTTCCCGGCACGAAAATCCGCATTCACGGCTGTCACGATGTCCTTGAGCACGCGTTTCGTTTGCAGCAGGCACCACCATGTTTCCCGGTTGAATTTGATCAGATGGCAGCCGACATGGAATTCGTTCTGCTTAAGCCCGGCGAGAAAAACGTCATCGGCGCGTTAAGCATTACACCGGGCCTGCAGCTCCACTCGGGCGACTCATACGGCTTCCGTTTTGAAATCG
>JANYFH010000141.1 GCA_025362705.1 Betaproteobacteria bacterium | reverse complement strand
GTTTGAGGCCTTGTGCATGGCGCCGTAAAGTTCGGACATCAACAACGCAACACCAACACCCACCACCGACCCCAAGGAGATACACATGAAAACAGCATTCAACAACAGCAACAAAGACAACGTTGGTATTGCCACCATTCTCGCCGTCAGCCTGTTCGCCATCGCAAGCGGCCTGTTTGTCAGCAACCCGGCTGTCGCCGGTCACGCAGCACCCGCAGTTGTACAGAAAATGGACACCATCGTCGTCACCGCATCGCGCGCACCAGACGTCAGGCTCGACACCATCGTTGTAACCGCTTCACGCAAGATCGATCGCGCGTAAAGGCATCCCAGCAGGGTCGGATACAACGGTGAAGTGAGTGCAGGTCGCGCAGGAGAATATCTTGCGCAAGGTAAAAAAAACGGCGGACTTCGGTCCGCCGTTTTTGCTTTTAGCAATCAATCCCTGAAAGAAACCGTCGCGGTCGGAGCCGTCAGGCGGCATTGTGTCTGGAGAGGCGCGCCGGTGCTTGAGTTTACGAAGCGCAAGCCTTTTCCGCGTTCCGGCTTATCCGACTGAATCATTGCGCGAGGATCGGCTATGTGCCTTCGCCCGGCACATCGCACAAGGCATTCAACCGATTAACGTGCAACGCGTTAAGTGCGTATGCAAAACCATTTCAAACTCTCCCTATCGCTGTTCTCTGCTGCACGCGTTATCGGCATCGCGGCATGGATGGGCTTCGGCTTCTTTTCCGTGCACGGCGCGGTCGCATCTGTCGCCTCGTACTTGCCGGCTGGCGATCGCCCCGTTGAAATTCATCAGCGCCTCGTCACCAGCAATGGCGAAAAAGTCGTGGCACTGACGCTCGACGCCTGCGGCGGCGGATTCGATGCCGACCTCGTCAACACACTCGTCGAGTTTCACGTGCCGGCAACGATCTTCGCCACACGCACCTGGATCGACCGGCATCCCGAGGGCATGGCACTGCTCAACGCGCATCCGGATTTATTCGACATCGAAGACCACGGCGCGGCGCATGTGCCCGCCGTGATCGGTGCCAACAAACGCGTCTATGGCTTGCGCGGCGAACCCGATATTGCACACCTGAACGCGGAAGTCGAAGGCGGCGCCCGCGCAATTTCGGCGACCGGGGCGCCACGTCCCGAATGGTATCGCGGCGCAACCGCGCTCTACGATCAGGCGGCGGTCGGGGCCATCGAAGCTATGGGATATCGCATCGCCGGATTCTCGGTCAATGCCGATGCCGGTGCGACTCTGTCACGCCGCGCCATTGTCGCGCGCCTGCAAAGCGTCAAACCCGGCGACATCATCATCGCGCACATGAACAAACCCGCTTCGGAAAGTGCGGAGGCGCTGCGTGACATGTTGCCCGTGCTGATCCGGCGCGGGCTGCAGTTCGTGACGTTGCAGGGGCGTTCGGTGGAACCACTCGCTACTACGAACACGCGCAGTTAGCGCGCTGCCGATTCGTCTTTCAAATTGGCGCGTTGATGCGAATGTTGGCGCCGAAATCGTAATAAACGCTCGTCGTGGTCGACGTATTGGTGAATCCCAACACCTGGCCCTTGCCTTCGGACTCGATCTTTCGCGGCAGTCCGGCGGAATCCACCCACATCTTGCTCCACGCGCCGCCACTGGCGAGACCGCCGGCAATTTTTGCGCTGCTGTAATAGCGATAGACGGTCATGGACTTGCCCTCCACCACATCCTTGCCGACAACAGTCGCGCCACTGACCGTGCTTTCGATCAACGAGGGATCCTTGCGGTACTGTTCGATCATGTTGCCGAAGTTGATCGGTAGCTTCTGCCACTTGCCGTCAGCGGCTTTCATGTAGGCAATGCCACCGACATGAATCTGCTCGAATTCATCAGCCACCATGTGCAAACGATCCGGCTGCGCGAACGAAATTGTCGTCGTCGTGGTCTTCTTCTCGGTGACATGTGTGGACTTCACCCGCCACGACTTCTGCTCGGCGAGTTTCACATAAACCTGACGAATTGCACTCATGGCAACGGGGTCGTTCGGCCCAATCGTCTCGGCGGGCTGGATAGTGCCGGCGCAAGCGGTGAGGAGTGCCAGCGCAGCGACAATAAGCCACGTACCAACTTTGCAATACACTCGTTTGCCAGAATTCATAATGTTCGCCCTCTGTTTTCGTTATCCAGGAAATTTCCCAGTAGCGAAATATAAACCAGTCAGGGCATCAGCAGGAAAACGGCGGACCGAAGTCCGCCATTTTCCTGGCATATCAGTCCCTGAAAGAAATCGTTGCGGTCGGCGCTGTTGAACTGCCCAGTGCGCATGTAGACATGATTGCCATGGGTTCAACGAACCTTGTACGCCGCCAACTCCTCACGAACGACCATCCGCAACTCTGAAGCCAGTGCTTGGCCCGAAACAGCTTTCTTGAGCGTCTCGTTGATGAGCGTCTGATAGCCACGATCACCGGCCATCGTTTTGAAATGCTCGATGATCGCGGCGTCGAGCATGATGCTCACGCGCTTCTTGCCCAGCGCCTGGAGTTGCGCACGTGCGGCTTGTTGCCATTCGGCTTTGGAAACCTCTCTGCCAGCGACCATGTACTTCGCCTTCTTCCAATGCTCTTCGGTAAAC
>JANYFH010000032.1 GCA_025362705.1 Betaproteobacteria bacterium | reverse complement strand
CAACTGCTCGCGCGTCATCGTGCCTTCCGCGCCGTGGCCGTCTTCCTTATCGCCCTTCATGGTTTCGAGTGAGCCGAGGCAGCCGAGTTCGCCCTCGACTGAAACACCGATGGCATGCGCCATGTTCACAACTTTTTGCGTCACATCGACGTTGTATTCGTAGCTCGCCACCGTCTTGCCATCGGCTTGCAGCGAGCCATCCATCATCACGCTGGAGAAACCCAGCTTCATTGCTGAATCACAAACCGCTGGCGACTGACCGTGATCCTGATGCATCACGACTGGGATGTTCGGATACGAATCCACCGCAGCCTGAATCAAATATTTCAAAAATGTTTCGCCCGCATATTTGCGCGCTCCGGCTGAGGCTTGCATGATGACCGGGCTGTCGGTTTCGGCAGCGGCTTCCATGATCGCCTGCACCTGCTCAAGATTGTTGACATTGAACGCGGGCAAACCGTAAGCATTTTCTGCAGCGTGGTCGAGCAGTTGGCGCATGGATACGAGTGGCATGAAATTCTCCTGATGAAATGGCTGGGCGAGATGGCGTAGCCCACATTTTACTGCGATGGCGCTTCGGGTTAGCGGGTGCTTATTGAAAATTGCCAAACACAAGAATCGGCGGGCATTTCAGGGCATAAATGACCGAAAAGGCGCGTGGGTGCTAGACATTTTCGATGTTGCAACAGTAAATTGGCGTATAAAAGCGGGACTCCTCCTGAATACTCTCATGAGATTGCGCACTATAATCCGGCCATGTCGCCGACAATTTTTCGTGAAGGTAGCTTTCGGTTCTTTTTTTCTCGCGGGAGGAACCAAGAATGCATGTGCATGTTAACCATCCCGATGGTGAAGCCAAATTCCGGGTGTTACCGGAGCTGACATTGGCAACGAGCACCGGTCTTTCATCTCAACAGATCAAGGAAGCACAACGTCTTGTCGTTGTTCATATGGAGGAGATCACCCATGCATGGCACGCTCACTTCCCAAGCTGAAGTCACCAACGTTTCAACGCACGGTTTCTGGTTGTTGCTTGCCGACGAAGAATTATTTTTGCCATTCGCGGATTTCCCGTGGTTTCGCGGCGCGACGATCAAGCAACTCTGCAATGTTGAGAGGCCTTCCGAGAACCATCTTTTCTGGCCGGTGCTGGGTATTGATTTGGCGGTTGAATCTATACGCGACCCTTCGGCTTATCCGTTGATGGCGGCGGTTACGGCGTCGGAGATCGTAGTAAAACGGGCGTAGTTTTTATATGTCTGAATACCGCACTAAACCCGTGAACCGTCCGTTGCTGCTAGCGGAGCTTGCAGCAGTTTGTGAAGCATTGAGTAGCAAGGACATTGGCTCTGCCTCAGTGAGCTTTGGACTAGATAGCAATCTTTCCATCGAACAAATGTGGAAAGCTCAAATGGTAGCAGTTAAAGATATATGTTCATTCGTTGCCAATTCTGAATCCACTGGCATCGTCAAGGTAGGTAGTGCCGACATTTTTGTAGAAACACCCGGGTTCCTGTTCACTCTTTGCCACGAAGGAGACGTTCACGTCAAAGGTGATTCGTCTCTCGTGACCCATTTCGTCCACAGGTGGGACGCTCTACGCTACGATCCGTATGAAATACAAAATCGTGTCTAACCCGCCAATCGATCTCTACACCCCCTCCAGTAACGCCACCATCCCCAGCCCCCCATCCGCGCAAATACTCACGATGGCTTTTTTGCCAGCGCCCATCGCCGCCAACTCCTTCGTCGCCTGACTCAATATCCGCGCTCCCGTCGCACCGAACGGATGGCCAATCGCAATGCTGCCGCCATTCGGATTCAATCGCTCCCACGGAAATTTCCCCAGCGGATTGTTCACTTGCACCTTTTCGCGCAGGAACGATTCACTCTCGAGCGCGGCGATATTGCAGAGCACTTGCGCGGCGAAAGCTTCGTGGATTTCCCACAGGTCGATATCATTGAGGGTCAAGCCGTTGCGCGCGAGCAGGCGCGGGATGGCGTAGGCGGGGGCCATGAGCAAGCCCTCGGTAAAGATATCGACACCAGCAATCTCGTAATTGAGCAGTTTCGCGCGCGGCTGATTCGCGGACAGTTTGGCCAGGCCGCTTTCGTTTGCCACCCAGATGGCGGCGGCACCGTCGGTGAGCGGTGAGGCATTGCCTGCAGTGATGGTTCCCACGTTTTTTCCATCAACAAGACTGCGATCAAATGCGGGTTTCAGGTTGCCAAGTTTTTCGCGCGTGCTATCGGCGCGCGGAATGCTGTCCCTGGCGGTGCCGTTGACGTTGATGACGAGGTCATCAAAGAATCCGCCCGCTATCGCTTTCACCGCGCGGGCGTGGCTCTCATAGGCAATATTGTCCTGCGCCTCGCGCAGAATCTTCCATTGCTTCGCCATTTCCTCACAGTGTTCGCCCATGCTTTTCCCGGTGACGCGATTTTTTACGCTGGGGATATCGAGCTTGATGTCAGCCAACTTGATGCCGGCAATCGCATCCAGACGTTGACCAATGCTTCTCGCCTGCATCACATGGCGCAGCCAATTGGATAATCCCTGCGTCAAGCCGATCCGTACCTGGCTCATCGCTTCCACGCCGCCCACCATCGCGAGTGGCGCGTGATCGGACAACATGCCCGCGGCTTCAAACACGCCGACCATCGACGTTGAACACGCCATCACGGTGGAGAAGGCGGGCGTGGCCGCATCGAGTTTGGCGTCAAGTTGTATTTCGCGTGCGATGTTGCTGTAGCCCAGACTTGGGATCACGGTGCCCCAGATCATGAGATCGGGTTTCGCGATTTTCGCCATTGCCTGCGCGACCGGTACCGACATCTGGATCGCGCCAAAATTTTTCAGTGGGCCGTCGACTCTGCAAAATGGCGTGCGCAGGCCGGGGACGAGGTAGGTCATTACTTTTGTCATGATCAAACTTTCGCGTGGATTGGGATGATTTTACGCTTGGCGTTTTGCCTGTTACGTACGCAACGCGTAATCAAACATCACGCCGCAGAACACTGAAAAGCCCAGCCAGTTATTGTGCAAAAACGCCTTGAAGCATTGCGCACGCTCGCGTTTGTGAATCAGCGTGTAGTGAAACAGCGCGATACCGCAGGCAATACCGATTGCCGAAAAATAGGGCCAGCCGAGAC
>JANYFH010000026.1 GCA_025362705.1 Betaproteobacteria bacterium | reverse complement strand
GCACAGGGGCCGGGCGGGACCATATCGGCGCCGCCTGCACTGGTGAGTATTAATGTGCTTCCGGCAGTTCCGGTGGTAACAGCACCGGCGACAACCACGACGCCATTCAATACCGCCGTGGCCATCAACCTGACTGCGCAGGTTGCCGGTGTTTCGACCAGTATCGCCATTGCCACGCCGCCGGCGAGCGGAACCGCGAATATTGTTGGATACACCGTCACATACACGCCTGCAGCCGGGTTTTCCGGTACGGTAAGTTTTACGTACACGGCAACCGGTCCGGGCGGTACATCTCTGTCCTCTGCACCTGTGAATATCTCCGTCCTTCCCCCGGCGCCAACCGTTGCTCCCCGAGCCGTGTCGGTAGCGTTCTCCACGGCGACCGCTATTGATCTTACAGCGCAAATCACCGGGGTTTCGACGAGCATCACGGTCGTAACGCTGCCCACGCACGGAAGCATCGTTTCAACGGTTGGGAATGTCGTCACCTATCTGCCTGCCAGCGGATACACTGGCCCCGATAGTTTCACCTACCGTGCAACCGGTCCCGGTGGGCCATCAGCAACTACCGCGACGGTCTCGATCATGTGACGAGTGCGGCCGCTCCAACGGTGTTAAACAGAGCAGTGTCGGTCGTGTTCAATGTACCGATCGCAATCGATCTCACGCCACAGATTTCGGGATTTTTTAACAGCATCGCCGTTGTTACACCTCCTGCCAATGGTACCATCGTGTCCGTAGTAGGGAATGTCATCACTTACGCACCTAAAGCGACGTATTTCGGCAGTGATACGTTTACATATGCTGCGACTGGCCCGGGGGGGATATCAGCACCAGCGACCGTGACCCTCACCATAGTGGCACCTCCGCCACCGACTGTGGCGGATAGCGCAATCACGGTGTTGTTTAACACCACGGTTCCAATCAATCTCACTGCACAAATTACCGGCTTGTCGTCAAGTATCGCGATCGTGACCGCGACTGCGCACGGGACGACTACGGTGGCAGGGAACGTCGTCACGTACACACCGACTGTCGGATATTTTGGCGCTGACAGCTTCACGTACGCGGTCACGGGTCCCGGTGGTACGTCCTCACCCGCGACAGTCAGCATCACTGTCAGTACGCAGGCACCGGTAGCGGGCGCATTCAAAATGATCGTCCCGTTGAACACCTCCACCACGATGGATCTGGCACCATTTATTACCGGCTCGGGTGTGACCGGCATTGTCGTTCCTGTAGAACCCAAGCACGGCACCGCAACGGTGAATGGTACCAAGCTGACTTTCACGCCGATACACGACTATTTTGGCGGCGATAGTTTTTCTTACGCCGTATTCGGTAATGCAGGTACCTCGCCCGTAGCGATTGTGACGGTGACAATTGTGGGTCGCCCCGATCCGACAAAAGACGCAACGGTTAGCGGTTTGATCGCCGCCCAGATTGACGCTGCGAAACGTTTTTCGAAGGCGCAGATATTGAATTTCCAGAGTCGAATGGAATCCCTGCATCGCGCAGATATTGCAGCATCATCGTCTGCGAGCAACCCGGAAGATGGCCGTACCAGCGTCGCCGCGAAAGTGCCGCCAAAGAATGCGGACAATCTGCGTGCTGAAGGCAAGGTAATCGCGAAAGAGAACAATTATCTGAACTCATCCTATGCGACCGCCCCGGTGACGCCGGAGTCCGCGACAACCGGGCAGAAACCGATCCCATTTCTGAGTGACGCGGTCTCGTTGTTCACATCTGGATCAATCAATCTCGCCAGCCTTGCGGGGCCGACTGCAGGAACCAGTGCGACAGGAAGTATGGCTGGTCTACCGACTCTCTGGCTTGCAGGATCGGCGAACTTTGGAACACGAACCTCGACCGGTAGCCGCACGGGGCTGGATTTCACCACCAACGGCGTCAGCATGGGCGTCGATCGCAGGTTTGGGGAGCAATTGGTGCTCGGCGCGGGCTTGGGTTTTGCGCGCGACAGAACGGATATCGGCAGCGACGGCTCGTACAGTCATGCGCGTGCGTACTCAGGTGTTGCCTACGGCAGCTATCAACCGAGCGGTATGACGTTCATAGATGGCCTCATCGGGGTTGGTTCACTCGATTTCAAAACTCAACGCTATGTCACGCCGATTGCCGATATCGCGCGCGGCGATCGCAAAGGCAGACAATTATTTGCATCGCTCGCAGGTGGCATGGAATATCGCGACAATGGCGTTCTTCTGTCGCCGTATGTACGGCTGGATTATTCATCGGATCGTCTCAATCAGGGAACAGAGTCAGGTGCCGGCCTATATGCACTGACCTATTTCCAGCAAACCACACCATCGACGCAGGCAGTGCTGGGGATTCGCGCTGAATCAGTTCATACGACCAGTTTCGGCTACGCGTCGCCGCGCCTGCGTGCCGAATACCGGCATGAGTTTCAAGGCGAGCGCCAGACTTCAATTGGCTATGCGGATTCGATTGGCGGTCGATTCGATGTAACTTCCGGCGCGCTCTCCAAGAACACACTGGTGCTCGGTATTGGTAGCGACTTCAGCTATCGTGGTGGATGGTCACTGGGCGTTGATTACCAGCTTGAGCGTTCAACTTCGTTCTCGAAGGATTCGAGTCAGGGTATCAAATTCACGATCACCAAGGATCTTGACAGCAAGGATTCGCCGTATTCACTGATCGCGGCGGCGATCTCACCGAAAAAACCGGTCGATATTCAGGTGGACGCCGGCTTCATGTTCGATAGTAATGTGACGCGTGGGAAGTTGTCGGGCGAAAAGCTGGCTGACCGTATCTATAGCGTGAACGCAAGCAAGAGCAAGATTTTCCCGATCAACGAAAATATCCGTGCGACCGTGACGGGTTCTTTCGGTGGCGAGAAGTTTGATAACTATTACAAGCTCAGCCGCGCAATCGCAGGCGTTCAGGGCGAGGTCGTCTATCGTGGTTCCGCTGAATTTGACGCGCCGACGTTTGCGGTGTTCGTGCAGTCTTCGGCTGAGCACTATCAATCGGTACTACGCAACGGTTATCGTTATTCGGCGGGCGTTTCAGTTCGTAAGCCGATCACGGATCGCATCGATTTATTCGGTGCCCTGTCCCACAATGAGCGTTATGGCAAGAGCTCGGTGTTCAATAACCGCTTCAATGCGGCACGTGCCAACGTTGACTACACCCTGAGTTCTACTGAAACAATCTATATTAGTGGCGAGTACCGTCGTGGGCAGGTTGTATCGACCGGACTGCCTTCACTCGAAAACATCGAGGTTGCGGAAGTATTTGTTCAGGACGATGCGTACCCAGGCGGTCAATTCTTCAGCTATCGCTTTTATGGCAGAACCGTGCTTGGCACCGTTGGCTACAATATTGGTCTGGGAGCGCGTCACTCGCTCGACCTTTCCTGGAGACGTGCCCAATCGACACCGGGATTCAGGCCCGCGTTTGCGACATCGCCGTCAAGCTATATCGCTGACCAATATTCAATCGTTTACCTGGTTCGTTTTTAAAGGATTCGATCGTGCGCTACCAACGTTCAGTTGCCTACTTCCTCTTCATTGTCATTTCGCTTCTGCTTAACGCCTGCGGCGGCGGTGGCGGTAGTTCTGGTGATGTTGCACCCGCCGCCCCACCGCAGATTGTTATCACCGACGCCACGCCAAACCGGTTTTTGACGTTCCCCAACCCGCAAGTGCAAGCTGACGGGACGTACCAAACAACCTCAACCGTTTGGGCTGAGGCCTATTACGCGGCCGTTGACCCTACTAATCAGAAAGATACCCTCGACAAATGGAAGGCCGCAAATGGATTTGGCAGCGGTACCGGAACCGAGGTTAATGTCGTTGTCGGGGATGTGCGCGATCTTGGTTACGGTCGAAATCTGACCTTTCGTCAAAATCCCAACGGTACGGTTGTCGCCAACGTGGAAAATTATTTTGTGGAGGCAGCGGCGGGCTATACATATAGCCGCGTTAACCTCGACGCTGCCGTTGTAAAGGACCCACGCTCGCACAAAGGGACGAACGCAATTGAAGTGACCCCGGGACCCAATGGGGGAGCGAATTTTGCAAAGTTCTACACATTCGATCCCGGAACGGGCGCCAGACGTTTGACGATTAACATGGATGGTCGTGGTGAAAAGGCGATGCCCGGTCCATGTATCTCCTGTCACGGTGGACGCGGTGACGCGCTCACGCCTCCAGACGCAACTGGGAAACGCCTCTTTAACCTGGTTCAGAATTCGGTTTCTGCGACACGTGGTGATGTAACCGCAAGGATGCATTTGCTCGAGCCGGATGCCTTCGATTATTCGACTGTGACGGGATTTTCGAGAGCCGAGCAAGAAGCCAAGATGAAAACCATCAATAAGATGGTGCTTTGTACCTATCCGATCGCGGTGCCTTCAACGTTCCCGGAAGACGCCTGTCGGCCGACAGCCAGTATCAATGAGTGGCAGGGTACCGCCGCCGCCCAGGTCAAGAATGCGTATGGCGGCGATGGCCTGCCAAATGCGGTTTTTAATGACACCTACGTACCCAATTCGTGGTTGGTCGCCGGCCAGTCAACGCTTTACAAAGAAGTCGTCGCGACTTCGTGTCGGGCCTGTCATAACCTGCGTGGAACGGGTAATCAGTCAGACCTTGATTTCGAGTCATATGAGAAATTCCTGAGCCATGCCGATCGCATCAAGGCCCACATTGTTGATCGCGGCAATATGCCCCTTGCCAAACTGGTCTCGGAAGCGTTTTATGCATCGAGTCGGCCGGAAATTCTTGCCAATTTTCTTCAAGGCAGGGGGTTTACAGTACGTGACAATAGCGGTGCAGTGCTAAAACCCGGGCGCCCAATCAGTGATCCGGGGCCTGATCGCGTTGTGAAACCGGGTGCCACAACGCTTTCGGCCACGGGCAGTTTGTACGCCAACAGCTATGCGTGGACGATGGTGTCAGGTCCTGCGGGAGCAACCCTCACGAACCAAAATACGGCGCAAGCGACATTCACGACCAGCACAGATGGAACCTACGTCGTACAGCTTGTTGCGAGCAACGGAACCACGCAGGGTGCGCCTGCGCAACTTACGATTGTGGTCGATAGCACACTTCCGATTGCGCCGTCAGCCATTCGCTTCGCCGACATCAAGGCGGTATTGCAATCCACAAACGCAGGATGCACTAACGCTGGTTGCCACACGCCTGGCGGCGCCGGCGTCAGGCCGCCGCTTTTTTATGCGGACACTGACCGTAACGGAGATGGCATTGTCGGCGACGCGACTGATGACCTTTGGTTTTACACGGAAGTGCGGGGGCGCATCAATTTCACCGATTTGGTCGCGAGCGCGCTTCTCCGCAAACCGTCCGGACATCACCACAACGGCCAGTTGCGCCCTGGTTTCGATAATAGCCAGGCGCCCGGACAGCCCGGTCGCGCAAACTACGACTTGTTCCTGAACTGGATTCTGAACGGCGCACCGCAATAAGCGATTGCGTTCCGGCAGCGCTTCAGCTGCCGGGAAAAATCTAGTAATTGCGTCTAGGGGCCGTGTAGGCCTCTTTCGAGAATACGAAAGCAGGCTCGCGTCCGACCAGCGTTTCGACCAACGCCAGTTCCTGATCGGTATGGTTAATGAATGGCGCGTTGCGGATATTCTTTCCTTTGGCGCCATCGCTCACGATATAGACCGGTCGATCATGCTGCTTGGCCATGATCGTCTCCTTGCTCTCGGGATCTGCGTTAGATGCAATTTCCGTGATGCCGTAGCACGTGCAAAAGTAGGTTCGATCAGGTTCCGACTCCATGTAGAAGCCGGTACCACGGATCCCGACAGTTGCGTTTGGTGTACGAACCCGCATTGGCGTGTTGCGTGAAACCGAAAGCAATGCGCCGGTTAGCAATCTGAGGCCGCTGATAATGAGCGATGTATCTGCCTTTTTCTCGCTTTCGATGGTGAGCTTGCTGCCACCGCGCAAGATCATGGAATTGCTGTTCACAACAAAAATGATCTCGCTGCCTTTGGCTGTCTGTACCGTGTCGCCGGGTGACACAATCGTACTCAAGGTGGCTTTTTGATCGTTGACTGTCGCCTCGCCCGAGATACGGTAGATCGATTGTTTTGGTGGCAGCTTTGCTGGCTTGCTGCCAAAAATACTAAATCCCTGTGCGTTTGCCTCCGGCAGACCGGTAGAGAATACGCCTGCTGCAAGCGCTTGAATCAACACACGGCGACGTGGGTCATCAGCTTCATCAAAACTTTTCATGACTGCTCCTGATCGTTTGGCCATCCCATCAAGTCGATAACGAAAAAAGAGAAACCGCTGATGGCGTAATTATGTTGATACGAAATTCAATAATATCCGGATGCGCACTTTGATGCGAGAAAATATTGACCGCGATTGCGGGATGGTACTGCGGCCGGATCCAGTTGGAAGTAAAAAACTCTAGTACTGGCGGGGTTTCCAGGCGGAAAATAGCTGGAAAGGCGCGCCAGCGCTTGTTTGTACCTGAATCACGCTATTTCACACTTTCGGCGGCCACTGATCCCAAGCTCTCGCCGCGATCCGTTCACCCCACAATTCAATGTGCATCGGCGTACCTGCATGAGCACGTTGCGCCGCTGCGCCACGCACATAGCCCAGCCCCACACAGGCGTTGGCTTTGGGACTCCAGCCGACCGAGGTCAATTCACCGACTGTTTCGTTTTCGAAAACTATACCTTCACCGCCCCACGCGTACGCGTTTGGAGAGTCCAGTACCACAGTGACGAGTTTTTTCTTCAACGGCTGCGATTTTGTTTTCAACAACGCTTGCTTGCCGATGAACGGCATTGGCTTGTCGAGATTGACCGCGAAGGCAAGGCCTGCCTCGAAAGGATTTTCATCTGGTCCCAATTCTGCGCCCCAGGCGCGGCGACCAGCTTCGATACGCAGCGCATCGAGCGCGTAGTAACCCGCGTTGCGTAGTCCCAACCCCTGTCCGGCTTCCATCAATGCGAGATAAACGTGGCGCGCCATTTCCACGGGTACATAAAGTTCGAATCCCGGCCCGCCAACGTAGCTCATGCGCGCTGCACGCACGCGCGCATAGCCGACATCGATCTCGCGCGTCCAGGAAAACTTCAGGCTGTCACTGGAAAGATCGTCGGGACAGGCACGTGTCAGCAGGTCACGCGCGTTGGGGCCCATCAGTGAAAGCACGCAAAATTGTGCGCTCACGTCGGTCAGCGATGCGTATTCATCGCTGCCGATATTACGGCTGATCCAATCCACGTCGCGGGTGGCCTGCGCTGAACCAGTGACGATCAGAAAACGATCTAGGGCAAGACGCACAACGGTGAGATCGGACTCGAACCCGCCGCGATCATTCAGAAGCGCCGTGTAGACCATCTTGTCGACCGGGATGTCGATGTCGTTGGCACACAACCGTTGCAGGAGGCTGAGCGCATCACGGCCTCGCAGGAGCAATTTGGAAAACGATGTCTGGTCGTACAAGGCTACAGTTTCGCGGGTGGCACGTTGTTCCTCAATCACCCAGTCCAGCCAATCGGGTCGCCCCAACCCATATTCAGCGGGTGCTGCGCCTGCAGGACGAAAATAATTGGCGCGCTCCCAGCCATTTTTGCTGCCGAATACTGCACCTTTCCCGGCAAGAATGTCGTAGAGCGGAGACGTGCGCAGCGGCCGTGCAGTTTCAAGTTCCTGCCTCGGCCAGCGCATGGCATAGTGAAGGCCTAGCGTTTCGCCGGTACGCGCAGCGAGTGCCCGGCGGTTGGCAGTGAAGCCGCCAAAACGGCGAATATCCACATCCCACAAATCCGACTGTGCACTGCCTACCACAATCCACTCGGCGATTAATCTGCCAGCGCCGCCAGAATTGGCGATGCCCGCCGAATTGAATCCCGCGCAGACGAAGAAATTGCGAAGCTCTGGCGCTTCGCCAAGAATGAAATTACCATCCGGTGTGAAGCTCTCTGGGCCATTGAGTAACATCTTTACCGGTGCGGTTTCAAGGCAAGGTGTGCGGTGGATCGCGTTGTTCATGAGTATTTCGAATTGATCCCAATCTTCGTCGAGCAACTGGAATTGGAAACTGGCTGGAATAGGATCCATTTTCCACGGCTTGGCTTTCGGCTCAAAGCCACCCATTACCAGGCCGCCTACTTCTTCCTTGTAGTAGATAAAACCATCGGGATCGCGCATCACCGGGAGCATTGGGTGCACGCCAGGGATGGTGTCGGTCACGATATAAAAATGTTCGGCCGAATACAGCGGCACGTTTACCCCCGCGAGCCGGCCAAGTTGGCGCGCCCATTGTCCGGCACAATTGACGATGGTTTCGCAGCGCACATCACCCTGCGTGGTACGCACGCCCATAACCTTGTTGTTTTCGATGAGGATGCCAGTCACCTCGACATTTTCAATTATCCTCACGCCACGGTTGCGTGCGCCCTTCGCAAGCGACATGGTGAGATCCGCCGGGTTCGCCTTGCCGTCACCGGGAATCCATAGTGCGCCTTGCAGATCGTCCGTACGCAATATTGGATATAGATCACCTGCCTGCTGCGGGCTGATAATGTCCACATCGACACCGAAACTCCTCACCATTGCAGCTTGCTTTAGAAACGTTTGCATGCGCTCAGTCGTCTTGGCGACATTGACACTTCCGCACTGTTTCCAGCCGGTCGCAAGACCCGTCTCCGCTTCAAGCGTCGAGTAGAGTTCGATGCCGTATTTGCTCATGCGCGTCATATTGCGATTGGGGCGCATTTGTCCGACCAGACCGGCGGCGTGCCAGGTGGTACCGCAGGTGAGGGTGCCTTGTTCCAGCAGCAGCACGTCTTTTTTCCCCAGCAGCGCGAGGTGATAAGCGGTCGAACAACCAGCGATGCCGCCACCGATAATGACAATTTCTGCTTGAGTCGGGAGTGTCATGTCAAACCTCGTTTCATTACATGCTTTACGCAAGCCTGAGTGCTGCAACACCACTCAAAATCAGCAGCGTTCCCGCGCTGCGTTGAAGCCCGAATGTTTCCTTCAGGAACACGGCACCGAGCAATGCCGCAAACAATACTGAAACTTCACGCAATGCCGCCACTGTCGCCACCGGTGCCTGTGTCATGGCCCAAAGTGCGATGCTATACGAGCCAAGCGACGCCAGCGTACCCAGTGATGCCAGCGGCCAGCGGCTGCGCATATAAGTCCACGCATCTGCACGCTGTTGCGCCTTGCATTGCGACATCACGAAAATAAAGTACGGAAATCCGTCGATCAGGAAGAGCGCGGCCATGTATTGCAACGCACTGCCACCTTGCTGCACAGTCGCACGAACGCCGAGCGCATCCACAACCGTGTAGATGGCAATGATGACAGCGTTGCTGAGCGCGAAACCCAGTGCGGAACGATGTGCGCCTTGCTCGAATGCCGTCCGCGATAATCCCACCAGCAGTACGCCGATACTGATGCCCGCCACGCCAAGCCATCCCAGCGTCGATGGATGTTCGCCGATGACGATACCGCTCGCGATTGCAACCAGCAAAGGTGCGAGGCCGCGCATGATCGGATACGTGAGCCCAAGGTCGCCGTGCTTATAGGCACCCGCAAGTGCTATGTAGTAACCGATATGAACGGTGACGGACGCGGCGAGGTAAGGAAGTGCGGCGTTCGGTGGAAATCCGGCCAGCCACACCAGCGGCAAAGCGACGGCGCCGCCCAGGACGTGAATGAGTGCCGTATCGAGAGATTTGTCGGTAGCCGACTTGATAAGCGCATTCCACGAGGCGTGTAGCAATGCCCCAAAGAGAACGATCAACGTTACCGGCAAAGTGAGAGCGAGAACCACCGTCAGGCTCGGGCGTTACTGGACCAGCTATTCGCAAGTGCGATCACGCAACAATACGGCAGCGCGCCGCGCGATTCAGAAAATGCAACAGGTCTGGGGTAGATAGATGCGGTTGCTTGGCTTGATCATCCCACTGGCGCAGTTTTACCGCATCGGGCGCAGCTGGTTGGGCGATGAATTCAATGCACTGTTTTTCGTTATAAACGCCGCCTTGCAATTCCAAGCTCCGTTTTGAATCCGCTGAAAGGGCAGCCCAGTAATCGGCGTCTATCGCGCACAGGTAGCGTTTGGCATCCACGTGAAGTTTGATGATATCGAGCACGCGATCGGAAAAGAGTCCCCGCAAAAATGGCAGAGCAAAATATTGATGGGTGTCATCGAGGCCGCGCAGCGTCGGCGTTTCGCCTTGATCATTGAGCATATGGCCCAAATCGTGCAGCAGACAAGCGGTTACCAATTCATCATTGGCGCCATGCTGTTCGGCAAGCGCTGCAGTTTGCAGTGCATGCTGCACCTGTGTGACTGGCTCCCCGCTATACATCCGCGCACCGTGCCGGGAAAATAAACTCGCAATATCGTCAAGAGTCAGCGCCATATTCGCTTAAACGCGATCTGCGGATACCGTTATTTCGGTCTGCAATGGTAAGGTTTTCGCGTCGAGGAAACCCTCGCGTAATCGCGTGCGGGAGAGGGCACCCGCTTGCTCGAGAATCGGATACGCGATCGAGCAGATAAGCGAATTGATGCGTTTGAAATCGTTGATGATGTCAAGGTGCAGTGAGCTTGTTTCGACAGTTTGCAGGCTCTGACCGGCGAGCCGGTGCAGGTGCGAATCGGCAAAGGCCAGGCCCATTTCACGAAACTCTACTTTCTGCGCGAGCAATAGCTCTGCGCTCCTAAGATCGCTATTGAGAAATACATTGAAGCCCATGCGCAGGTTGGTGAGCAGCTTCGCGTGCATCTCGGTCAATTCGGCCATGCCGGCTTCGGAGAATGCCAGGCGCTGCGCAATCATCTTGGTGCCTACATCTTCAAGAATATGTTCAATGATGTCGCCGATGTGCTCCAGATTTATTGTGAGAGAAATGATGTCGGTCCAGCGGCGGCTTTCCTTTTCATCCAGCGCTTCACGGCTGATCTGCGTGAGATAAAGCTTGATCGCGGTATATAGTTCATCGACATCGTCATCCATGCGTCGAATGTCTGCCGCGAGTTTCGTATCGTTGGTCCTGATTACTGTGAGCACGCCGATTAGCATGGTTTCGATTGTGTCGCCAATGCGCAGTGCCTCACGCGCAGCGTTGGACGTGGCAAGCGCCGGTGTATCCAGTGCGGCAAGATCAAGATACTTCGCCGTCACGCCTTTGTCGCGTTCGGGACGATCCGGCATCAGGCGCTCGACAAGTCGGGCAACCGGCGCGGTGAAGCCGATTAAACAAGCTGCCAGTAGCAGATTGAAAGCGAGATGAAAGTTGACGACGATCCGGCCGGGGGCGGGGTCAATGCGCGTCAGCAGATTTTCTATGTTGCCAAGCAGCGCCACTGTGATGACACAGCCGATTACCTTGAAACAGATATTGCCCAGCGCGACGCGCCTGCCGCTTGGCCCGGTTCCGCTGGTTGCCAGCAGCGCAAGAATTGCACTACCGAGATTTGCACCCAAAACAAGAAACAGCGCCATTTTCAGGCCGATCAGACCGCTCGCGGCGAACGCGGCTGTCAACAGTACGACGGCGAGACTGGACCAGAACGCGATCGCAAATACCGCTCCTACCAGAATGTCCAGCATCGGGTCGCCTGAAATTGAGGCAAGGATGACTTTTACACCTGGCGCTTGCGACAGCGGTTGTGCCGCATTCATGATCATTTGCAGCGCGAGCAGGATCAACCCAATGCCAATGGCCACCCTGCCGATCTGACCCGTGCGTGTGCCCTTGCGGGACAAGTGCAGCACCACACCGACGCCGATCATGAGTGGCGCCAGCCACGAAAGATCAAATGAGAATACTTGCACTACAAGGCTGGTGCCGACATCCGCCCCAAGCATGATCGCCAGTGCGGGTGCGAGCGGCATCAGGTTTTGGCTGACGAAAGACGCAGTGATTACAGCCGTGGCGGAAGATGACTGCACCAGACTGGTTACGCCGATGCCCGCGACAAATGCGTGAAAACGGTTTGCCACGCTCGCTGACAATACGCGACGCAGATTCGCACCGAAGACGCGTAGGACACCGCTGCGTACAATGTGCGTGCCCCACACGAGCAGGGCGACACCAGAAAGAATATTGATGAGGGTATGCATTTATCCGTCTAACGTGAGCGCTGGCCAAGAATTACCATGGCAGAGAGTAGGTCTTCGTGTTGGTAAAACTCTTCATCGCTTCCTGAACACCTTCCTTGTACCCGAGTCCCGAATCCTTGATGCCGCCAAATGGCGTGAGTTCGAGCCGGTAACCAGGTACCTCACGCACGTTTACCGATCCGACCTGCAATTCGGACACAAAGCGGGTGATGTAATCGAGCCGATTCGTACAGACAGATGAAGACAAGCCGTAGGCAGTGCCGTTGGAAATTTTGATGGCCTCATCGATATTGGCAAATCGAATGATGGGCGATACGGGACCAAAAGTTTCCTCGCGTACCAGTGTCATGTCCGGACGCACCTGATCAAGCACCGTTGGCGCATAGCGAGCGCCGTTGCGCTGGTTGCCGATCAACAGTCTCGCGCCTTCTGCCACTGCTTCATTGACGCGCATCTCAAAGAGTCTGGCCGCCGCTTCGTCGATGACGGTGCCCATCTCGGTTGCCGGATCGGCCGGATCGCCATATTTCCAGGCACGCGTTTTCTCAACGACGAGATCGGTAAAGCGACCAGCAACTTTCTCGTGTACCAACATTCGCTTGATCGCCGTGCAACGCTGTCCGGAATTTTTGTATGAGCCCTGCACCGCCAATGAGGAAGCTTCGTCAAGGTCGGCGTCTTCCATCACAATGATCGGGTCGTTGCCGCCTAGCTCCAGTACGATGCGGCGATAGCCCGCCTTGGCCGCAATGTATTTTCCGATGGAAACGCCACCGGTAAAGGTAACAATATCCGCGTGTGGATTGGTGATGAGTTCATCAGCGATTTCACGCGGATCGCCGGTGACGACGGAAAACATCTCCGGTGGCAGCCCTGCCTCATAAAGAATGTCGGCCAGCAGCAGTGCAGAGAAAGGGACCTTTTCGGATGGCTTGAGTACCATCCGGTTGTTGGTCGCAATCGATGGCACGACCTTGTGTGCAACCTGATTCATCGGGTGATTGAACGGGGTGATGGCGCTGATAACGCCTAGCAGCGGATCGCGCTGCGTATAGACGCGGCGTTTTTTTCCGTGCGGCGTAAGGTCGCATGAAAAAATCTGCCCGTCGTCCTTTAAGACTTCATTGGCGCCGAACCCCAGCACGTCGGCGACGCGACCGACTTCATAGGTTGAGTCTTTGAGGCACAGCCCACTTTCGCTGGTGATCAGCGCGGCAATTTCCGTCGTGCGGCTGCGAATCAGCGTTGCGGCACGGTCGAGAATGTCGGCACGTTCAAAGCGGGTTAGTTTGCTGCGATAGGCCGCCGCGGTTTCGAATGCATGCCGAACTTCCTCAATGGTTGCCTTTGGCACTGAACCGATGCTTTGGCCCGTGTAGGGGTTCACTACCTGAATGACTCGATCACCGTTTCGCTCTGCGCCAACTTTTTTCCCCGCAATGCGCATCGACTCGCATCGAAAATGTTCATCTGGCATGTTCATCTTTCATGTGATAAATCTAGTCAATTGCCTGTGCTTGGCTGAGTACGTCGTGCATCGAGTCATCGGAATCTTTCCGGTTTTAACGCGGGCTTTTCCTGGGAAGCCCGTGGTTGTTTCTTGACCGCGTGTGGGTCTTGCTCCGTTTGCGACTGTCGACGCAGGTTGTGCGCAATGGTGCGTTCCTTGCTATCCATCACATGTTCAAACATGGCTTTGCCCGCAGCGTCGGCATCGCCAGAGGCAATTGCCTTGACAATTTGCCGGTGCTCGGACGCCGAAATCGGCATGAGCCAGCCGTCTTCCAGATTGAGTCGGCGAAACAGTGAAAGCTCCTTGATGAGCTTTCTGTAAATTTCGGCAAGCTTGCTGTTTCCGGCCAGTTCCACCAATCTGTCGTGAAACTTCAGATTCAGTAGATGGTAGTGATAGGCGTCTTTTTCCTTTACAGCCTTCTCCATCGAATCGACCATTCCGCGGATTTCCCTGATTTGAACCGGCGTAATGTTCTCCGCAAGTTTGCGGCCCACCAGTTCGTCCATGGCGGCACGAAGGTCGAAAATCTCAATGGCCTCTTCAACCGGAATATCGCGGACGAACACGCCGCGGTTTTTGGTGATTCGTACCAGGCCCGCTTCCTCTAGTAACCGAAACGCCTCGCGCAATGGCCCGCGCGAGATACCCAGCTTCGTGGCG
>JANYFH010000023.1 GCA_025362705.1 Betaproteobacteria bacterium | reverse complement strand
CGCGAGCAGCCACAGCAGATCAAACTCGGCGGTTGTAAGATCGATGCCATCGGCACCGATCTTCACATCGCGCGAATTTTTACTGATGCGCAATTTGCCGAACTGCAGGTTGGAAGCATCGCTGTTGTGTTTTTCAAGCGTCGCAGAACGCCTCAATATCGCTTTGATATGCGCCAGCAATACGCGGGGCTGCACTGGTTTGGCGAGGTAGTCATCGGCACCCATTTCGAGCCCCAGCACCTGGTCAATATCCTCGTCACGTGCGGTAAGCATGATGATCGGTACATCCGAACCTTGCGAGCGCAGCGTGCGGCAGATTTCGAAACCATCCATTCCCGGCAGCATGATGTCGAGCACAAGCAATTGCGGTTTTTCGCGGGCAATGCGCGCCAAAGCGCGTTCACCACTGTGCTCGATGTCGACGAGCAGGCCGCGCTTTTGAAGATATTCAGCTGTCAAACGTGCAAGCTCGATGTCGTCCTCGATGATAAGGACGCGAAACGGTTGCTCACCGGCATTTAATAGGGTGTCGGTTGTTTGCTCGCTGGTTGTAGCGTGGGTTGCGGTTCGCACGGAATCCTCAGGCACTGTTTTTGCGATATGTGCAGCATACTTGCATTGGCGTCGCAATTTGTATCGATCTGTCGCCAAACTTTATTGTTGAATGCGATCGCCGAATACCGCAAAAAACTGTGTTTTCTTCTGCTAGGCGCGCAGCAGTTCAAGGCTCTTGAAGCTGCGGTCAAACACGCCGTGTGCGCTGCCGCGCCACCATTGTTCGATGATCGTGGTGTACAGCTCGCGATAGTCGATTACCGGGGGTGGACCGTCAATGGAGAATACATCGATAACCGGCATCGGCTGACCGAGCAGGCCACCCTTTACTTTCCCACCGAGAACCATTTGTGTCGAGCCCCAGCCGTGATGGGTGCCACGGTCCCCATTTTCTTTCGGGGAACGTCCGAATTCATCGTAAGTTGCCAACAGCGTGTTGTCCCATTGACCGATTTCGCGCATGGCGTTGCGGAATGCGTTGAGACCTTCGGCGAGCTTGATGAGTGTAGAGGCGTGATATTTTTGCTGGTCCCAATGCGTATCAAAGGCGTGGTGTTGATCATCATTGGCAGCGGTAAGGCTGATGTGCACGACAGGTGGTGCCATGCCGGCAGCGGCAAGCTGGGCAGTCGCTTTTAATGCATCGCCGAATTCATTTGCAGGGAAGGGTGTTTGCAGCGTTACGCGTTGCGGTTGCGCATAGGTGTCCGCCAGCGCGCGCGCGGAAGTGCTTTCAAGATGCTGTGTGCCGCCAACTTTTTGCGCAATGAGCCATTCCGATGGATGCTGCATGTTGATAACGCGAATTTTGTTGCCGCGAAACGGGCCCATCGGATCGGCTTCACGAATATCCAGGTCGCCGAACGCGAGTGCATCGAGCGCGGGTTTATCCAGGCTGCGGTTGTTGGCTTTCCCCGCATTTGCCATAACAGCACGGGTGATCCAGCCATCAACATAGTATTGGTCGGGGCTCGCGCCGGTAAACTGCATTTCAAGATCGCGATAGTGCTGGTTCGTTACTGCCTGCTGGCCTATGCCTTGCAGCAGCGCCATTTCCTTGTTTTCCCATAGCGGCAGCAGCGATTTCAATGCCGGATTGAATCCGTGCGTAGAAGAAAACGGAATAAGCTGATCGCGTGGGATCGCAATAGTTGGTCGCAGCTTGCGATAGTGCGTGTCATTGAGCGGCACGAAAGTATTGTAGGCATCGTTGCCACCCTTCAAATACACCAGTACCAATAGAGGCGATGGCTGGAGAGCCTCACCAGTGCTTGCTTGCAGGCCGGTCACCCAGGGCAGCCCCAGCAGTGGCGCACTGGACGCAAGGGACAGAAAATGTCGGCGGTTTATGCTCATTGGATATTTTTCAGGCCGGTTTACGGCACGCCACAATGTAATTTACGCTCACATCATTGTTGAGGGCATAGATTTTACTGAACGGATTGTAGGTCATTCCGGTGAATTCGGTGACGGTGAGGCCGGCATCGCGCGCCATCGCAGCGAGCTCGGCCGGTGTGATGAAGCGGCGATATTCGTGCGTACCCTTTGGCAGCAGGTTCAGCACGTATTCAGCACCGACGATTGCCAGGAGAAACGATTTCGGGTTGCGGTTCAAGGTGGAAAAAAACACCCAGCCTCCTGGCTTGGCAAGCGCGGCTGCAGCACGCACGGTCGAAGGTGGTTCGGGAACATGCTCAAGCATTTCCATGCAGGTGACGCAATCAAAAGTGCCTGGTTGCTGTTGCGCAATTTCTTCGGCAGAGATCAAACGGTAATCAACTCTGTGCCCACTTTCGAGCAGATGCAGTTGCGCGACCTTCAGCGGCTTCTCCGATAAGTCGATACCCGTAACATCGGCACCACGTGCTGCCATGCTCTCGGCAAGAATGCCGCCTCCGCAGCCGATGTCGATTACCCGTTTGCCGGCGAGGCCAATGTGCTTGTCGATCCAGTTGAGGCGCAGCGGATTGATTTCATGCAGCGGCTTGAATTCGCTGTGCGGATCCCACCAGCGTGCGGCGAGCGCGCCAAATTTGGCGAGTTCTGCCGGGTCGACGTTGCTGCTGGCTTCGGCGGCTGTGCTCATGCCGCTTTACTCGCAAATCGCTGCTGCCACATGGCTGCTTTCATTTTCAATTCGTTTAAATCCTGCCGGGTAAGAACGCGATTATCAAGCAACAGTTCCCCATTTACCCAGACGTGACTCACGTTTTCGCGACCCGCTGCGTGAAAAATATGCGAAACCGGATCATAGACTGGCTGCGTTTCAATCGATGATAAGTCTATGGCGGTCATGTCTGCGGCCTTGCCCGGAATCAGCGAGCCGATTTCGTCCTGCCAGCCAAGCGCTTTTGCCGCATTGAGGGTCGCCATTTCAAGCTTTTGATGAGCAGGCAGCGCGGCGGCGTCGCCGGTCGTGCCCTTTTGTAGTAGCGAAGCGAGCCGTGTTTCACCGAGCATGTCGAGGCGATTGTTGCTTGCCGCACCATCCGTGCCGATGCCGACATTGATGCCGGCCTGTAACATCGCCCTGACTGGCGCGATGCCGCTGGCGAGTTTCAAATTCGAGGCAGGGCAATGTGCGACATGCACACCGAGCTTCGCGTAAAGCTCGATTTCCGGCGGCGACAAATGTACGCAATGCACTGCAATAAGATTGGGGCCAAGGATACCCAGCCGTTCCAGTCGTGCAATCGGACGGCAGCCGTATTCCTTTTCGCTCTGAGTAATTTCGTCCAGCGTTTCGTGGATGTGCATCATGACCGGGTAGTCTGCTTCGGCAGCGATGGTAAATATTCTTGCGAAGGTTTTATCGCTGACCGTGTAGGGCGCGTGCGGCGCCAGCATCAGCTTCAAGCGCGATTCATTGGCGAACTCGTCGCGAGGCGCCAGGCACTTCTCGATATAGACTTCCGCATTGGCTGCGTAAGGCGTGGGAAATTCAAGAATTGCGCCGCCAAGTGCTGCACGCATGCCCGATTTCAGCGCGGCTCTTGCGGCGATGTCGTGATAGAAATACATGTCAGCGAAACAGGTCGTGCCAGAGCGAATCATTTCTGCCGTTGCCAGCTCGGTGCCGTCAAATACATACGTTTCCGAGAGATGCTTTACCTCGGCAGGCCAGATATGCTCATTGAGCCACGTCATCAGTGGCGTATCGTCAGCCAATCCGCGCATGAGTGTCATGGCGGCGTGGCTGTGGAGATTGATGAGCCCCGGGATTAACACGTGATGCGGTAAAACCATCTCTGGCACGCCGGTGAAGCGTCCCCGCGCAACATCGACCGGCAGGATTGCCAGAATTCTCCCGTGGTCGACGACGAGCGAATGGTTTTGCAGCACTGTTCCCTTTGGTTCAACGGGGACGAGCCATCGCGGCGAAATAATTTGGGTCGTAGTCATTTCTATTTCAATCGGGCAATTCCGTAGTCTACAAACAAAAAGCCCCGCACGAAGCGGGGCTTTTGCGAAACAACAAGGCGCTTACTTTTGCGACACGCCTTTGAACTCGATATCGACACGGCGATTTTTTGCGCGGCCTTCTTTAGTTTTGTTGGTAGCGACCGGCTGGGTTTCACCCTTGCCGAGCGTAGTGATCTTTGCAGCGGGAATGCCCTTAGCGACCATGTACTCTTTAACCGTCGTCGCGCGGCGCTCGGAGAGTTTCTGATTGTAAGCATCAGTGCCGATGGAGTCGGTATGGCCGGTTGCAATGACCATTTCAACATCAACTTTTTGCATCTTGGCGACAGCTTCGTCGATCGATTGCTTGCCGGCTGGCTTCAAGACCGACTTATCGAAATCAAACAGAGCTTCAGCCTGGATCGTGATCGCCTGCTTGACTGAAGACGGTGCAGCGGCTGCAGGAGCAGGCGCGGTTGGCGCTGCGGGTGCTGCTGGTGCTGCTGGCGCTGCTGGTGCTGCTGGCTTTGCGGGTTCAGCTTTCTTGGTGGTGCAGTCCGGATGCATTATGCCGCTAGTTAGTACACAAGCGCCGGAGGCGTCGCGAACTGGGTTACCTGACGAATCCGTGAGGACTGGGGCATCACTGGCATAAGCAGCGCTGGCTGCCAACACGGCGATCGCCACATAAATTTTTGCCATATTGGCCGTGTTCACGATTAGGGAACTCTTCATTTCGTACTCCCGGGAAAATTGAAAATTTTTTGTCGTTTTATCACTATGAGCCGCTTCTACAGCCACATCGCGATTTGGGGGCGAATCGATTAGCGTATAAATCTCCACCGAAACTCGCCAAATCATACACGATTCAAATTACCCGACACAACCTCCGCTTCGCGTTTATGCAACAACAGGCGCCACTGAGTTGCGCATTCGCAACAAAGTCGGGCGTGAATCGGAAAACCACAATATGTTGTAGCTCGCCTGGTGATGCCTACCAAACACATGGTGGTTTTCATGTCAGGCGTGGCATTTTGCTGGCGTTTGTGTTAAATTATCGTGTTGGATGTACGTTTAATTCATTAAAAAACAAGCACTTAGAAGAACAGCAACCGAGAGAGCTAGAACGTGACTGAACCGCTATCACCGCAATTCGCCAAAGAGACCATTCCCGTCAGTATTGAAGCGGAGATGCGTCAAAGCTTCCTCGAATATTCATTGAGTGTCATCGTTGGCCGCGCCCTGCCGGATGTGCGGGATGGCCTGAAGCCGGTGCATCGGCGCGTGTTGTACGCGATGCATGAACTTTCCAACGATTACAACAAGCCCTACAAGAAATCCGCTCGTATCGTCGGCGACGTGATCGGTAAATATCACCCGCACGGCGACACAGCGGTGTACGACACCATTGTGCGTATGGCGCAGAATTTTTCATTGCGCTACATGCTTGTGGATGGTCAGGGTAACTTCGGCTCGGTCGATGGCGATAACGCGGCGGCAATGCGTTATACCGAAATCCGTATGGCCAAGATCGCGCACCAGTTGCTCGAAGATCTGGACAAGGAAACAGTCGATTTCGGTCCGAATTATGACGGCAGCGAAAACGAACCGTTGATTCTCCCAGCGCGTTTTCCAAATTTGCTGGTCAATGGCTCAACCGGTATTGCGGTCGGCATGGCTACCAATATTCCACCGCACAATTTGTCCGACACCATCGACGCATGCCTGAAAGTGCTGCACGATCCGGCGGTGGATATCGAAGAGTTGATCGCGATCGTAAAGGCGCCGGATTTTCCGACCGCCGGCATCATTTATGGTCTCGATGGCGTGCGTGAAGGCTATCGCACTGGTCGCGGCCGCTGCATCATGCGCGCGCGAACCCACTTTGAAGCGCTAGAGAAGGGTAGCCGCCAGGCCATCATCATCGACGAGCTGCCATATCAGGTAAACAAGGCCAACCTGCTCATCAAGATCGGTGAGTTGGTGCGCGACAAGAAGCTCGAAGGTGTTTCTGATTTGCGTGATGAATCGGATAAATCCGGCATGCGCGCTGTTATCGAATTGAAGCGCGGCGAAGTCCCGGAGATTGTGCTGAACAATCTCTACAAAATGACGCAGATGCAGGACACGTTCGGCATGAACATGGTGGCACTGGTGGATAACCGGCCGCAGTTGTTGAACCTGAAACAGTTCCTCACCGCATTTCTGCGCCATCGTCGCGAAGTCATTACGCGTCGCACCGTTTTCGAATTGCGCAAAGCCCGCGAACGTGGGCATGTCCTCGAGGGCTTGGCGGTAGCTTTGTCAAACGTCGACGAAATCATCGAGCTGATCAAAAAATCCGAGACGCCGGCAATCGCAAAAGAAGGCCTGATATCGAGAGTCTGGCGTTCCAACCTGGTCGAAGAAATGTTGACCCGCGCGATGGCGGATCAATACCGACCCGAAGGACTTGCCAAGGAATTTGGTCTTCAAAATAACGGCTATCGCTTGTCGGAAGCACAGGCGCAGGCGATCCTCGAATTGCGTTTGCAACGCCTGACAGGCCTGGAGCAGGACAAGATTGTTTCCGAGTACAAAGATGTCATGGAGAAAATCAGCGATCTGCTCGATATTCTCAATAAGCCGGAGCGCGTCTCATCAATCATCGCCGGCGAACTTGGCGAAGTGAAACAGCAATTTGGCGACAAACGTCGTTCCGAGATCGTTGTTAACGGTCAGGAAATGTCGATGGAAGATTTGATCGCAGCCGAAGAAGTGATCGTCACGATGTCACACACTGGCTACATCAAGTATCAGCCAATTGTCGACTATCGCGCGCAGAAACGCGGCGGGCGCGGCAAGCAAGCCACTGCAATGAAGGAAGATGATTTCATCGACACACTGTTCATCGCAAACACCCATGATTACGTGCTGTGCTTCTCCAACAAGGGCCGCGTGTACTGGGTGAAAGTGTACGAAATCCCGCAAGGTTCGCGTGCGTCGCGTGGCAAACCTATCGTGAACCTGTTGCAAATGCAGCCGAACGAAAAAATCAGTGCGGTGTTGCCGGTCAAGAATTTTGCCGAAGATAAGTATGTGTTCTTTTCGACCAGCGACGGCGTGGTCAAGAAGACGGCGCTATCGGACTTCAGTAATCCACGCAAAGCCGGCATCATCGCCATTGCACTCGATGACGGCGACAACCTTATCGGCGTTGCCCAGACCGATGGCAAGTGCGACGTCATGCTCTTTTCCAATGAAGGCAAAGCAGTGCGCTTCGAAGAAGGCGATGTTCGCAGCACCGGCAGGGATACGCGCGGCGTGCGTGGCATGAATTTGTCCAAGGGTGGCAAAGTTATTGCGATGCTGGTGGCCGAAGACGAGCAACAAAGTGTGCTCACCGCCACCGAGCGCGGCTACGGCAAGCGCACATCGATTGTGGAATACACGCGCCACGGTCGTGGCACACAAGGCATGATCGCGATCCAGACCAGTTCGCGCAACGGCAAGGTGGTTGCCGCGATTCTGGTTCGTCCGGAAGATGAAATCATGATGATCACGACCGGCGGCGTCTTGATTCGCACCAAGGTCAAGCAGATTCGCGAGATGGGTCGTTCCACTCAGGGTGTGACGCTTATCAATCTGGATGAAGGTTCCAAATTGTCGGGGTTGCAGAAGATTGTTGAAAGTGACGACGACGAAGCAGAATGAACCGTGTCTTTAATTTCTCTGCCGGACCCGCCGCGATTCCGCTTGAGGTCCTGACCCAGGCACAGGAAGAACTGCTCGATTTTCATGGCACCGGCATGTCAGTGATGGAAATGAGCCATCGTGGCAAGGTGTTCATGGAGGTTGCGGCGGAGGTGGAAGGCGACTTTCGCGCATTGCTGGCGATACCGGCTAACTACAAAATCCTGTTTCTGCAAGGCGGTGGCAAAGGCGAGTTTTCGCTGATACCGCTGAATCTCTTGCGCGGAAAAGCAAAAGCCGATTACGTCAACACCGGCCATTGGTCGGCTGGCGCGATCAAGGAAGCCGGCAAGTATTGCGAAGTGAGTGTGATCGCGTCTTCGCAAGACAAAAACTTCACCTATGTACCCAGGCAGAGCGGCTGGAAACCCAACAGAGACGCGGCTTTTCGGCATATCTGTACCAACGAAACCATCCACGGCGTCGAGTATTTCTGGACACCGCAAATCAACGATGACGTGCCGTTGGTCGCCGATGCGTCATCGCACATCATGTCGCGGCCGATGGACGTTGCCAAATATGGCTGCATCTACGGTGGTGCGCAGAAAAACATCGGACCATCCGGCCTCACGTTTGTGATCATCCGCGAAGACTTGCTCGGTGGCGCGCATCCGTTTACGCCTTCCGTATTTGACTACACGCAGCAGGCGGCGAACGAGTGGATGCTTAACACGCCGCCAACTTTTGCTGTCTATCTTGCGGGCCTTACTTTCAAGTGGCTTGAGAAACAAGGTGGTCTTGACGGTATGGAAAAGCAAAATATTGAAAAGGCGAGGCTCCTTTACAAATCAATCGACGAGTCGGGCGATTTTTATCGCAATGAAGTCGCGCCTGATGATCGTTCACGAATGAATGTGCCATTTTTCTTGCGCGAAGAAACGCTCAACGCAAAATTTCTAGAAGGTGCGGCAGTTGAAGGACTCGCGGGCTTGAAGGGTCACAAGGTAATCGGAGGCATGCGTGCATCGATTTACAATGCCACGCCATTGGCCGGGGTGCAGGCGCTGACGGCGTATATGCGGGAATTTGCGCAACGTAACGGTTAGAATCAAGTTCGCAATATCCTCGACGCTTCGCATCGTCTGGCCGTGCTGCCAGCCAACGACAAAAAGTCTATTTCAATGTCCGACGACCTCAGCAAACTCCGAACCGAAATCGATGCGCTGGATGTAGACATTCTCGCGCGCCTGAATGCGCGAGCGGCGCTGGCGAGGCGAGTAGGCTCGCTGAAAATCGGCCAGGCATATCGCCCCGAACGCGAAGCCGAGGTGCTGCGTCGCATCATCGATATTAACGAGGGACCGCTTCCCGATGAAGTCGCCGCGCGCCTATTCCGCGAGATCATGTCGGCCTGCCTGGCGCTGGAGCGTCCTGTCACCGTCGCTTACCTTGGCCCGCAAGGGACATTCAGCGAACGCGCCGCAATCAAGCAATTCGGAGAAGGTGCAGAAACGCTGCCGCAGGACTCCATCGATGAGGTCTATCGGATTGTGGAATCGGGTGCGGCAGACTTTGGCGTTGTGCCGGTGGAAAATTCCACCGAAGGCGCGGTTGGCCGTTCGCTTGATCTCATGCCGCAGACGCCATTAAAAACTTGTGGCGAAGTGCTGTTGCGAATTCATCATCATTTGATGGCGACATCCCGATCTGAATTGAACGCTATTCAGCGCGTGTTCTCCCACGGCCAGTCGCTCGCGCAATGCCATGAATGGCTTAATGCAAATATGCCGCATGCCGAACGGGTGGCAGTGGCTTCCAATGCAGAGGCGGCACGCAGGGCCTCGATTGAACCCCTCTCGGCTGCTGTGGCCGGTGAAATGGCAGCCGAGCACTACGGCCTGACATTGTTGGCATCGAACATTGAGGACGAGCCCAACAACACGACGCGTTTTCTGGTGCTTGGCAACTACGAGCCTAAACCTTCCGCATCGGGAAAAGATAAAACGTCGCTGGTGTTGTCGGCGGCGAATCGTGCCGGCGCAGTATACGAAATGCTGACGCCATTCGCCTCTCGCGGCGTGTCGATGAGTAAATTTGAATCGCGACCGTCGAAAATCGCAGTGTGGGAATACTTGTTCTTTGTCGATATCGATGGACATCAGGACGATGCTAATGTCGCTGAAGCGATCAAAGAGCTGCGCAAAATCGCAGGCTATGTGAAGGTGCTGGGATCTTATCCGACGGCGGTTATTTAAGAGTTTTCGTTATAGCCGCATGCCGACAAAACAAGTTTTAAAACCGCAACAGAAACTGACATGAATCTTGCCAACTTAGCCCCGGAATACATTCGCAGCATTGCTCCCTACCAGCCGGGAAAACCTATTTCCGACGTGGCGCGTGAACTTGGCATGAACGAGGCCGACATCGTCAAGCTCGCATCCAATGAAAACCCGCTTGGCGCCAGCCCGAAGGCGATGGCGGCGATACAAGCTGCGCTCGGTGATTTGGCGATGTATCCGGATGGCGGCGGGTTTGCGCTGAAGGCGGCGATATCGAAAAAATATTCTGTATTGCCCGCACAAATTATTCTTGGCAATGGTTCCAACGACATCCTTGAATTGGCGGCGCGCACATTCATGAGGGCGGGTGACTCCGCCGTCTATTCGCAGCATGCATTCGCTGTATATCCACTGGCGACACAGGCAGTAGGTGCTACCGGGATTGAGGTGGCTGCGAAAAATTTCGGCAATGATCTTGAAGCGATGCTGGTGGCGATTCGGGCCGACACCAAAATGGTTTTTCTGGCAAACCCGAACAACCCGACTGGTACTTTCATCCCGGGAACTGCGTTGCGGTCGTTCGTGCAACGCGTACCGCCAAACGTGTTGGTGGTGCTCGATGAAGCCTATGGCGAATACCTTGGCGATGCGGATGTTTACGACAGCGTGCCCTGGCTCGCGGAATTTCCGAACGTCATCATTTCGCATACCTTGTCCAAGGCGTACGGTTTGGCGGGGCTGCGCATCGGGTTCGGATTGGCACACCCGCAAGTCATTGATCTGATGAATCGTGTGCGCCAGCCATTTAACGTCAATCATTTGGCGATGGTGGCCGCGGTAGCAGCGTTGGGTGATAACGAATTTATCAAAGCCAGCCGCCGCGTAAACGACACAGGCTTGTCGCTACTTAGAACGGAACTGGCCAGACGAAACCTTGAAACTATCCCGGCCTTCGGTAATTTCATTACGTTCAAAGTCGAAAATACAAAGTTGGTATTCGAAGCGTTGCTAAAGCAGGGCGTTATCGTGCGACCCATTGCAGGTTACGGGTTGCCGGATTATTTGCGCGTCACTATCGGCACCGAAGCGCAGAATCGGCGCTTTCTTGCGGCGCTGGACGTGGCGAGAGGCCAACAGGAAAAATAGATAGAAACGCAGTATTGGCGGGCATCTTCAGGTGTTTTGCCTCTGAACGCCGCACCAGTACTGGAGTTTCTCGCATTGAATATGAACATAGCGATCATCGGCGTCGGCTTGATTGGGGGCTCATTCGCACTCGCGTTGCGACGTGAGTATGCGGATTTGTGTGTGATCGGCATTGACCGTGACGCCGACGCACTCGATGATGCGCTTCGCAGAGGTGTAATCAATGAAGCTGCATCTACAGCTGCCGTGGCGGACTGCGATGTGATTCTGGTCGCCGTGCCGGTGCGCCAATTTCCCACTGTGCTTGCCGAAATTGCCGGCTATCTGAAAGCGGAAACCGTCGTCACTGATACGGGCAGCACGAAGCAGGATGTGATTGCGGCCGCACGCGCAGTACTCGGGCACAAAATTTCCCGGTTTGTGCCCGGTCACCCCATTGCGGGGCGCGAGCATGCCGGTGTCGCGGCAGCGGCGTCAGAATTATTTGAAGGCAAAAACGTTGTACTGACGCCGCTCGAAGAAAACACGACCGAATCGCTTGAACGCGTTCGTTTGCTCTGGCGTGCCTGCGGTGCGAAAGTAATAGAGATTCCCGCCGAAACGCACGACGCTGTATTCGCTGCGGTGAGTCACCTCCCGCATTTGCTGGCGTTCGCACTGGTCGATGAATTCGCGGGGCGTCCGAATGCGAAAACGCTGTTTTCATTTGCGGCAAGCGGCTTTCGTGATTTCACCCGCATCGCAAGCTCAAGTCCGGAAATGTGGAAAGACATTGCACTGAATAATCGCGAGGCGTTGCTGCGCGAACTCAATGCCTATGAAGCGCAACTTGTCGTACTTCGTGAAGCACTCGAGGCACGCGATGGCGATGCCCTTCAAAACTTGATGGCGCGCGCCAGACATGCACGTGACCGCTGGATGGCGGGCGAGCTCGATGGCTTTCGCGATGAGGCAATCTGATGTCGGGGCTTGAATACCTTGATGTCGGTCCGTATCAGCGTGCCGCAG
>JANYFH010000372.1 GCA_025362705.1 Betaproteobacteria bacterium | reverse complement strand
GTTGGCTGTATCTGCCGTGGGTGATCAAGCCACTCTGGTCACCGGTCGTGGATATGTTTCGCACCAAGCGACTTTGGATCGTGAGCCTGCAACTGCTTATCGGTGCGGCGTTGGCACTTGTCGCGTTGACTATTCCGACTGCGCATTTTTTCCAGATTACGTTGGCCGTGTTCTGGCTGATGGCGTTCAGTTCAGCCACGCACGATATTGCTGCCGACGGCTTTTACATGCTGGCGCTCGAGCAGCACGAGCAGGCGGCGTTTGTTGGTGTTCGCAGCACGTTTTACCGTATCGCGATGATCGCGGGCCAGGGCGGGCTGGTATTTCTCGCCGGAAAAATCTCCGAGCAAACCGGAAATATTTCGCTGGCGTGGTCGATTATTTTTTGCATTCTGGCCGCAATGTTTTTCGTACTTTTTGTTTACCACCGGTTGGTACTGCCGACCCCACCGAGCGATCAGCCGTCAATACGCGACGGCGAGAGTGATGTCATCGGCGAATTTGTTTCCACCTTCGCGGCCTTTTTCAAACGACAGGATATTTTTATCGTTCTCGCCTTCCTGTTGCTGTTCCGCTTCGGCGAAGCGCAGGCGCTGAAGCTGGCTGCGCCGTTCCTGCTCGATCCGGCAGTCAACGGCGGGCTCGGCCTGACCACCTCGCAGGTGGGACTGGTGTACGGCACCATTGGCGTGATTGCACTCACACTCGGCGGATTGCTCGGTGGTTATGTAATTTCACAGCATGGATTGAAGCGGTGGATTTGGCCGATGCTGCTCTCGGTGCACCTGCCGAATCTGGCATTTGTGTTTTTGGCATACGCATTGCCAGAAAATATTGTCGTCGTCGCCACTGCCATTGCTGTCGAGCAATTCGGTTATGGCTTCGGCTTCGCGGCCTATCTGCTGTTCATGATCATGGTTGCCGATGGTGCGCACAAAACCGCGCACTATGCCATTTGCACTGGCTTCATGGCGCTGGGCATGATGTTGCCCGGCATGGCAAGTGGCTGGATTCAGGAGCAACTTGGCTACCAACATTTTTTTATCTGGGTGTGCATCGCGACGCTGCCTTCGTTATTGGTGACAGCGTTTATAAAGATTGATCCAGCGTTCGGCAAGAAGCAATTGATCTGACATGAGCCAATCAACGACAAGCAGGCTCATTTCACTCGACGCCTTTCGCGGCTTTACCATCGCCAGCATGGTGCTGGTAAACAACCCTGGCGACTGGGGAAATATCTATTCGCAACTCGGCCACGCCGAATGGAATGGCTGGACGTTTACCGACTGGATTTTTCCGTTCTTTTTGTTCATCTGTGGCGTCTCGATGACGTTTTCATTGGGGCGCAGAGCAGAGGCCGGCGACGACAAAGGTGCGCTGTTGCGGCAGCTGTTCAAACGCGCTGCGATCATTTTCCTCATCGGCTTGACGTTGAACCTGATCCCGAATTTCAATTTCGAAACCGTGCGTATTCCCGGTGTATTGCAACGCATCGCGCTGTGCACAATGTTGGCGGCTCCCATCGTTGTGTACTTCAATTGGAATCGGCAGTGCGTCTGGATTGTCGGACTTCTGGGGATCTACACTGTGTTGATGTTGTTCATACCGATAGCCGATGTGCAAGGCCGAATCGCGGCGGGCGTGCTGGAACCGGGACGCGACTTTGGTGCGTTTATGGATAGATTGCTGCTCGACGGACACCTCTGGGCGAAATCGAAAACGTGGGATCCCGAAGGTCTGATCAGCACACTGCCCGCCCTATGCACACAGTTGTTCGGTGTGCTGGCCGGACGATGGCTGCTATCAAAAACTTCAGCGGCAGAAAAAACCGTATGGATGATGATCGCAGGCCTTCTCTGCCTTTGGCTTGGTGCGATGATTGACGCCACATTCATGCCGATCAACAAAAGTCTCTGGACGGTATCGTTCAGCATTTTCATGACGGGCTGGGCACTGCTAATCTTTTCCTGTTTTTACTGGTTGATGGATGCAAACGAATCCAAAATGCTGCGCGAAAAAACACATTCGATATTTTTGCCATTCACCATCTACGGCATGAACGCGCTATTCATTTTTGCGTTTTCCGGATTGATCGCCAAGATGCTCGCCTTTATTAAATTTTCCGAAGTGAACGGCAGCACCATTACACTCAAAGGAGTCTTGTACGCGCCGTTGCAATCACTACCGATTGCGCCGGTCAATGCATCGCTGCTTTTTGCAATTTTTTTCAACCTCTCGATGTTTTTTGTTGCGTGGTTTATGTGGAAGAAAAAATGGTTTGTGAAAGTATAAATTTGCAGTTTGCGCTGCCCGCTGCATCGGGCAGCCGTCTCGCGGGCGATCCGCATGCGGATCGAAACCCCAGCTCAACCTCTAGCACTGTAGCGGGTTTCCAGCTATTTTCGTCCTGCAAGCCGCGCCAAATGGCGATCTACGCCTTGCTGTGCTCGTACTTTCTTCTTGTGAGTTGCGCACAAATCGCCGCACCACCAAACGTACCGATAGCCTCCACCAACCTCCCCCCGCCAACCCCGCGCGAGTTCCGTGCCGCCTGGATCGCGACCGTCGCCAATATCGACTGGCCAAGCAAAAAGGGGCTGCCCGTTGCGCAGCAACAGCAGGAAATTATTCGTATCGTTGATCGCACGAAAGAATTGAATCTCAATGCACTCATCTTCCAGGTACGCCCGGCCGCCGATGCGTTGTACCCCTCGACGCTAGAACCCTGGTCCGAATATTTGACGGGCGAGCAAGGCAAGATGCCCGATCCCTATTACGATCCGTTGAAAATGTGGGTCGAAGAATCCCACAAGCGCGGAATCGAACTACATGCCTGGTTCAATCCCTATCGCGCGCGGCATACCTCAGCGAAATCGCCTAATGCACCTCTGCACATCGCCAACACCAATCCCGAGCTTGTAAAAAATTATGGCGGCTATTTGTGGATGGATCCGGGTGAGGCTGAGGCGGCGCAACGTACGCTGGATGTCATTCTCGATGTCGTGCGCCGTTACGATATCGACGGCGTACACGTTGATGATTATTTCTATCCGTATCCCGTTAACGTGCCTGGCAGCTCAGTTGGCAACAGCGCGCCGGTCGAGCAGGATTTCCCGGACGATGCCGCCTGGCAGCGCTACGTGGTGCTCGGTGGCGGGCTGGCGCGCGCTGATTGGCGGCGCGACAATGTCAATCGGTTGATGCAGAAAATATACGAGAGCGTCCACCGCGAAAAGCCGTGGGTGCGTTTTGGCATCAGCCCTTTTGGACTCGGTCGCGCAGATCGCCGCCCGCCGGGCATCGAGGGATTCAGCCAGTACGACAAACTCTACGCGGACGCGGAACTCTGGCTCAACAAAGGCTGGCTCGACTACCTGGTGCCGCAGCTATACTGGCCAATCGAGCAGCGCGCGCAAGCGTTTGAGCCGTTGCTCGACTATTGGCGGTCAGAAAACAAACTAAAGCGCCATGTCTGGCCGGGGCTCTTTACCAGCCGTGTCGACAATACCGAGAAGTCATGGCCGGTTGACGAGTTGCTCAGACAGATCTCGCTGACCCGCACGAAAAAAATGGAACAGGGGCACGTGCATTTCAGCATGGTGGCACTGGTTGAAAATCGCAGGGGCATCAGCGACCAACTTAAGGCGAACCTGTATAAAAACCCTGCGTTGATTCCAGCCGCGCCGTGGCTCAGTGCCACGCCACCGACTCCACCAGTACTCAACGTCTACACCGATGGCGTTGCGAGAACCAGAACGATTGAACTCAGTAGTTTTGAACGGTCTGCAAGCGGGCATGCCTGGCATCTGGTGGCGTGGATCCGCGTTGGCGGTATATGGCAATTTGTGATCGGGCCCGCCGGTATGACGCTGAGTGAGCGCACCGATGTTAATGTCGTAAGGTTTCCGTATTCGATTGCCGACCCCACGCAAATTCCTGACCGGGTTAACGCATTTTCCGTAGATCGTTTTGGAAATGAAAGCGCGCGCGTGACTTGGTCTGCAGACGGGAAGCAATGATGCCAGCTGATAAAACGCCCATCGCTTCTCACGTCGGCCTCGGCATTGACGCGGGGGGCACACAAACCCGCTGGGCGCTGGCAGACGCAACGGGCGAGATCGTCGCGAGCGGTCAAGTCGCCGGATTGACCGCTCTGCAAATGAGCACCGAGGCGGGCATGCAGCATATTCGTGCAACTGTCGCTGATCTCGCCACTGCGGTATGCGCCA
>JANYFH010000358.1 GCA_025362705.1 Betaproteobacteria bacterium | reverse complement strand
ATTTTTTCCGAGCGGAATTTATCGCGACGGTGGACTACCGTTACGTGTTTGGCAATGTTGGACAAGTAAAGCGCCTCTTCCACCGCAGTGTTACCGCCGCCAACGACGCAAACATCCTGGCCTTTATAGAAAAAACCATCGCACGTTGCACAGCCGGAAACGCCTTTACCCATGAATGCCTGTTCAGAAGGCAGTCCCAGATATTGGGCCGACGCACCCGTGGAGATGACCAGCGCGTCACAGGTGTAAGTGCCCGAGTCACCCGTTAGCAGAAGCGGCCGTTGCTTGAAATCCACGGTGTTGATTTGGTCGAAAATGATTTTGGTATCGAATCGTTCCGCATGCTTCAAAAAACGCTCCATCAAGTCGGGGCCTTGCAGGCCTTCGATATCGGCAGGCCAGTTTTCCACTTCGGTCGTGGTCATTAACTGGCCACCTTGCGCCATACCGGTAATCAGCACTGGCTTCAGGTTGGCGCGTGCGGCGTAAATGGCCGCTGTGTACCCGGCGGGACCGGAGCCGAGAATAATGAGGCGATGGTGTTGATTGGACATGCTTTTCTCTCTGCATTGGTGCGTGGTTGAAGGATTATTTTAACCGAGCGGCCAGGCTACTTTCGTAATGTGGGGTTTACGCAAATAAAATCAACCGCCATGAGACACAGAATGTCCTTAAAAAGCTACCGAAAATGTTCAACCCACAACTGTGCGAAACTACATATGCAGATAAGTCGATTATTGCCATGCAAAACGTTGGATGGCGAACAATAACGTTGGCCGGAGGCTTCATGTTGCGTTCAATACCGTTATTCAAAGACTTGAGCGATTCCGATCTTGCCTTGATCGGTGATTTGGCCATCGAAAAGCCGGTGCCCAAGGGAACCGTCATCTTCACCGAAGGGCAGGAGGGTGATTCCCTGTACCTGATCGCCAGCGGTCGTGTGAAGGTGTTCATTGGTGACGAGGATGGTCGCGAGATTATTTTGAAAATACTCGGCCCCGGCGATTTTTTCGGTGAAATGGCCTTGATCGACAAGCAGCCTCGCTCTGCGTCAGTTACGACGCTCGAGTCATCCACGTTTCGAATTCTCTCGCATCACGCTTTCGAGATATGCATCGAGAAAGCGCCACGCATTGCGGCAATTGTCATGCAGGCATTGGCAAAACGCCTGCGCGACGCCGACCGTAAAATTTCCACGCTCGCGTTGATGGATGTCTATGGTCGTGTCGCCAATACGCTGCTCGAACTTGCCATCGTTAACAACGGCAAGCTCGTCGTCGGCGAGAAGCTCTCGCAGCAGGATATTGCAAACATGGTTGGCGCGTCGCGCGAAATGGTCAATCGCATCCTCAAGGATCTCACTGATCGCGGATATATTTCCGTTGAATCCAAAACCATCACGATCCACGATCAGAAATTGCCGCCGTCGTTTTGATTGCACCAGTAGTTGTGCCGCTTCCTGCGGCTATAATCTCGCTCAATGAGAGCGAGTAAAGTGAACGAAATATTTGACCCCACCGCCCCGGCGCCAGCCGCAGCCACGCCGCAATCCACGCGTCTCTCGCGCCTCATGCGGGAAGCGGGCTGGATTGTGTTTCTGGCGCTGGCTTTTTACCTGGTGCTGATTTTTGCTACGCATACTGCGACCGACCCGGGCTACTTTTTCAGCGGAAAAAGCGGCCCAATCCTGAATAAGGGTGGTGCGACCGGGGCCTGGTTTTCGGATTTTTTCTTTGGTCTGTTTGGACTCTCTGCCTGGTGGTGGGTTGCTTTGGCGGCGTTCGCGGTAATGCGATTATTTCGCCGCGTTGAAACCTGGAGTGTTTTTGATCGCCGCAATCTCGCCATCGCACTTACCGGATTTTGCATCCTGCTCGTTGCCTCCAGCACCCTCGAAGCCCTGCGTCTTTACTCGCTCAAGAGTGAACTGCCAAACGGTGCAGGTGGCGTAGTCGGCGGGCTCCTGTCCGGTGTTGTCGAAACCGGCTTGGGCTTTCTCGGCGGCACCGTGCTGTTGCTCGCCATGTGCGCGGGTGCCTTGAGTATTTTCAGTGGGCTTTCGTGGATAAAGCTCGCCGAAAAAATCGGTACCGGTGTGGAGTGGTTGTTCCTGTCCGCCAGAGGCAAGCTTGAGGCCAGGCGCGACCGTGAGGCGGGCGATCAGGCGGTGGTGGCGCGCGATGAAAAAGTGGTGGAGATGAAACGGATGATTGAAGACCATCCGCCGATTCGCATCGAGCCGACAGTCACCGATATCCCGCAATCGGACCGCATGAAAAAGGAAAAACAGGTACCACTGTTTTCCGATCTGCCAGATTCGCCGTTGCCACCGATTGCGCTGCTCGACCCGCCCGATGAAAGCATCGAACGCCCAACCAACGACACGCTGGAATTCACATCGCGTCTCATTGAACGCAAGTTGATGGACTTCAACGTGCTGGCGAAAGTAGTGGCCGCGCATCCGGGACCGGTGATTACCCGCTATGAAATCGAGCCCGCCGTTGGCGTCAAAGGCTCGCAAATCGTAAACCTTTCGCGCGATCTGGCGCGGGCACTTTCGGTGACGTCCATTCGCGTCGTCGAAACCATCCCCGGCACTTCGCACATGGGCCTGGAAATTCCAAACCCAAAACGCGAAATAGTGCGCCTCTCCGAAATTCTGGGCTCGACCGTTTACGCCGACATGAATTCGAGGCTCGCCATTGCGATGGGCAAAGATATCGCCGGTCGCCCTGTTGTTACGGATCTTGCGAAAATGCCGCACGTGCTGGTGGCCGGAACCACTGGTTCGGGCAAATCAGTGGCGATCAACGCGATGATTCTGTCACTGCTCTACAAAGCCACGGCAAATGAAGTGCGGTTGATTTTGATCGATCCGAAAATGCTCGAGCTGTCGGTCTATGAAAGCATCCCGCACTTGCTCGCTCCCGTCGTCACCGACATGAAGCACGCCGCCTATGCGCTGAACTGGTGTGTGGCCGAAATGGACAGGCGTTACAAGCTTATGAGTGCGGTCGGCGTACGCAATCTGGCAGGTTACAACACCAAGGTGCGCGATGCGAAAGAAAAAGGCCAACCGCTGCCGCACCCTTTTTCGTTGACGCCGGATGCGCCAGAACCGCTGGAGCCGTTGCCGCTGATCGTTGTCGTGATCGATGAGCTCGCCGACATGATGATGGTCGTGGGCAAAAAAGTTGAAGAGCTGATTGCGCGGCTGGCGCAAAAGGCAAGGGCGTCAGGAATCCACCTTGTCCTCGCAACACAGCGTCCGAGCGTTGATGTGATAACCGGACTCATCAAAGCAAATGTGCCGACACGCGTGGCCTTCCAGGTTTCCTCCAAAATAGATTCACGTACCATCCTTGACCAGCAGGGTGCGGAAGCATTGCTTGGCCAGGGAGATATGCTCTATCTACCGCCCGGTTCGGGTATGCCGCAGCGCGTGCATGGCGCCTTTGTGGGCGACGCCGAAGTGCATCGGGTGGTCGAGTATTTGAAAAAGCAGGGTGGTCCGCAATACATCGATGGCATTCTGGATGCGCCGGAAGAAACGATGCTCGAAGGCATGGGCGAAGGTGGCAGTGATGGCGGTGAGGCGGATGTACTCTACGATCAAGCGGTGCAAGTCGTTCTGCAGAACAAGCGCGCCTCGATTTCATTAGTGCAGCGGCATTTGCGTATCGGCTACAACCGCGCAGCGCGGCTTCTGGAAGATATGGAAAAGGCCGGCCTGGTATCTTCGATGCAGACCAATGGCAATCGTGAAATTCTTGCCCCGAACCGCAATGCTGAGGGCGGCTGAAAAAATGCAATTCAACTTTAATCGCATTGCCAGATTCGCTATTCCCGTTGCAGCCGGAATGACCATCGCGATATTTTCGTTTCCATCTTTCGCCAGTGCCATTTCCGATTTCCAGTCATTCACTTCCTCCACGCAGTCAGGCCGTGCAAATTTTGAACAAGTGGTCATCGATGCCAAAGGTAAGACAACCCAGCGCACCAATGGCACACTGACCTTTGTCCGCCCCGGCAAGTTTCGCTTTCAATACGAAAAACCTGCGCAGGTGATCGTGGGCGACGGAAAGAAAGTTTCGTTTTTCGATCAGGATTTGAATCAGGTCACCGTCAAAAAATTTGAGCAGGCGTTTTCAAATACGCCCGCCGCGTTGCTCGCGGGCAAGGGTGATATTGAAAACGCATTCACGCTGGTGGCTTCGGCGGATACGGAGGGACTCAACTGGCTCGACGCGATCCCCCGCCAGAAAGATGCCGGCATTGAAAAATTCCGGCTCGGTTTTAACAAAGGGCAACTGGCA
>JANYFH010000353.1 GCA_025362705.1 Betaproteobacteria bacterium | reverse complement strand
CATGGGAATTCCTCTGCGTTATCTGTCAGTTGCCGCAGACTCCTTGAAAAACTCTTACAAAATCAAGACGCCATCGAACCCGAATGACAGCCAAGAAATTTCTGGACTTTGACACCGCACTAGAGCGTGGTTTATCACCCGAAGAGAAACTCGCCGGTGACATGCTGGTGTTTTCCACTGCATTGATGATGGTCGCATCCATGTTGTGGCTGGCCATTTACTGGAGTTTCGGGCAGCGTTTTTCCACGCTCATCCCAATGGTCTTTTTGCTGGCGTCGCTTTGCACGATTGTGTTTTTCCTCAAAACTCGCAAGTTGCCGGTGTTTTGCCTGATGCAGCTGGCGCTGTTCCTGTTCACGCCCTTTGCGTTGCAGTGGACGATGGGAAATTTCGTCAACTCCAGCGGTGTTTCACTTTGGGCACTGCTGGCGCCTGTAAGTGCCATCGTTATTTTGGGTACACGCGAATCGGTACCGTGGTTTGTCTCCTATATTTTCATGACGGCCATGTCGGGTATGTTCGATTACGTTTTGTGGGATACCAAGCAACTCGATCAACGCACCGTCGCGGTTTTCTTCGCCCTCAATTTCGTTTCCATTTCGGCCATGGTGTACGTGCTGCTGTGGTATTTTTCGCGCGAAAAAGCCAAGCTCCGGGAAACAGTCGAAGCGCAGACACAGGCGGTGTCCCTGGAAAAAGACCTGTCTGATCGTCTGCTGCTGAACATCCTGCCCGAGCCTATCGCGATCAGGCTGAAGCGGCAGGAAACCAATATCGCCGATGGTCACGCCGACGTTACCGTGATGTTTGCCGATATCGTCAATTTCACGCATATGTCGGAAGAAATGTCGCCGAATGAAATGGTGCATCTGCTGAATGACATTTTTTCGGAATTCGATATGCTGGCCGAAAAATATGGCATCGAAAAAATAAAAACCATTGGCGACGCGTACATGGCTGCAGGTGGACTGCGCAGTGCGAATACACAATACGTAGATGCAATGGCGGATATGGCGCTGCAGATGCAGGCGTTTGTATCCCGCTATACAGCGCCCAATGGCGAGAAGATGAGTTTGCGTGTCGGTCTGGCAACCGGCGCTGTGGTGGCGGGCGTGATTGGCCGCCGCAAGTTCAGCTACGATTTGTGGGGCGACACCGTCAACATCGCGGCACGCATGTCCTCCGAAGCGCAGCCCGGTCTTACGCAGGTTGACGCAGTGACTTACCGGCGTTTGCACAATCGCTATTCGTTTGACGAGATGCAGCAAATCCATGTGAAGGGCAAGGGCCAGATGCAGGTCTATAACCTGCTGGGCCTCAAGGTGGCAAATCCTGAAGGCAACGTGGTGAACATTGCGCAGGCCGGCACACAAGCCGGTCGCGTATAGAAAATCAGCCAGCCGGTTTGTTTTAAGCATCGGGTAGCAAAACAGCAGCGGGTGCCGGTTGGATCGGGAGGACGGCCGCGTGAGTGAAGCGACAAAAACAATCAGGAACGCGAGACACCCCGGCATCGCACTAGTGCTGCAGGGCGGTGGCGCGCGCGCTGCGTATCAGGTAGGTGTGCTCAAAGCTGTTTCGGAAATCCTCGGCCATCCCGAAGAGAATCCCTTTCCCATTATCACTGGCACTTCAGCCGGCGCCATCAACGCCGCCGTATTGGCGGTCAACGCCGATAACTTTGCACGCGGTGTCGAAACGCTGTTGCACGTCTGGGAAAATTTTTTGCCGGATCAGGTTTATCGCACCGATTTCCCCGGCGTGGCGAGAAACAGCGCCAAATGGCTGTCGGCGTTTCTGTTCGGTGCAGTCTCAAAAAACCACAAAGTCTCGCTGTTCGACAATTCGCCTCTGGTTGATTTGATTGCACGTCATGTACCGCTGGAGCGTATCGCCAAACATATTGAATCCGGTGCACTGCGTGCAGTGTCGGTAACGGCGTCAGGTTACACATCCGGACAAAACTGCGCGTTTTTTCAGGCGGCACCCGACGTGCAGGGATGGCGGCGTTCGCAGCGCGTGGGCATCCGCGTGAGCCAGTTGCGTGCTGAGCACTTGATGGCGTCGTCGGCCATTCCGTTTGCGTTTCCAGCCACCAAAATCAACCGTGAATTTTTTGGCGATGGCTCCATCCGCCAAATGGCACCGGTGAGCCCCGCATTGCATCTTGGTGCAAGACGCGTGTTCGTTGTTGGCACCGCCAAGCTGGTCAAGGACTTGCCGGAGCGGATACGAAGCGAACTCTATCCCTCGCTGGCACAGATTGCCGGCCATGCGATGGCATCCATTTTCCTGGACTCGATGGCAGTCGATATCGAGTTGCTGCAACGGGTGAATGCGACCTTGACGGTGGTCGATCCGGAACGATTGAAAAAATCAGGCATGAATTTGCACCACGTGGATGTGTGTGTGGCGTGCCCCAATGAGCCACTCGAAACACAGGCGTTCAGGCACGTCGGCGATTTGCCGTGGACAACGCGTTTTTTAATGCGCTCCATAGGTGCCATGCGACGCGGTGGCGCGACGCTGGCAAGCTACATGCTCTTCGATCATCGCTATTGCAAGGCGTTGATCAAGATGGGCTATGACGACACCATGAAGCGACGCGAAGAAATTGCCATATTCTTTGATGAGACCGCGTGTCCGTTGCCGACAGTGATTCCATACCACGAGTTTGATCCGGGTAAAACCATGACGATGGACGCAGTCGAACCATGAACGCGCCGACTGTAAAGGCGTTGCCGCATCCGCGCAGCGCCTATCGACACTTCCTTCCCATCGCCACCCGCTGGATGGACAACGATGTATACGGCCACGTCAATAACGTCGTCTACTATTCCTACTTCGATACGGTGGTCAACGAATACCTGATTTCACAAGGTGCACTCGATATCGCCAGTAGTCCGGTGATCGGGCTGGTGGTGGAAACCGGCTGCAGCTATTTTGCGTCGCTTGCTTTCCCGGA
>JANYFH010000347.1 GCA_025362705.1 Betaproteobacteria bacterium | reverse complement strand
TTCCGGTAATTTGCGTCTTTTGTCGCGCGTCGGCCACGTATTTTGCGTGACCGACGTGCTGGTTCGCGGCATCACCCTGACGCGCGCGCGATGAGCGGGAAGTGCCGTTAGCGCCAATCCGCACCAACGGCTGAATGTTGCCGATCCCGGTTATCCTGTCGCACGACCCACGATGCGATATCCCAACAATGACCGATACCACCGCCGTCACAGTAAATTCGCCCAAAGATCCGCGCCACTGGGTTGACGATGGCTGGACCGCGCGCGTAATCAAGAACGAAGATGATGATGGCTGGGCCGTTGAAATGACCAAAGACGGCGAGCCTGAACCGGCGCTGGTGGGGCCGTGGACGATGGGGCGTGACAAAAAAAATCCGAAGCCGCTGGATGCGACCGCGTTTCATACACTCGTCAAAACTGCCTATGAAGTTCGACGCAGACATGAACAGCATTTGCATGCGACCTTGCACAAGAAAGTTGTCGTTGTCCGCGGCGACGCGAAAATAACGGTCACCCTCGACATCGTTCCTGACGAAGAAAACCCGTACGCGATGTTGACCGCAGTGGAAGCACGTAAACGCGACGATCCGCCGCTGGCCCATGTGCGCGTAGCATCATCGTTCAAACTGACTGAGGCGAGTGCAATGGCCTGGATCGAAGACGGCTTTAGACCACCAGAGTGAACAGGTTAATGCCGGGTTCAGGCATCGTTCACTTCATCGCGTGTGGCCACGCAGATCGCCTGTTCACGGGCATTTCCGGATACTTATGACCTGGAAGGCGCACCAATGCTAGAGATTGTTGTGGATCTGATTGCTACTGCGCTACATTTGTCGCGACCATTCGCCGCTCGTCGCACTGCTGTTGCTGGCGACACTTACCGCATTTAACCTCTCAACAAATAACTGTTTATCAATCCGGCAAAATGTGAATTTGTCGCGCAGCATAACGCAGGGAACGCAATGACAACATCAACAATAGTCTGGATCGCAGTAGGACTGCTGATCGTGTGGCGCATGTACTCGCGTATTCGCCGCCTGATTGGCCGTCAGCGATCACGCGCATGGCGACATTGGGCAGCGGCGATATTTTTTCCCTTGCTGATTGTGTTGCTGGGGCTGGGTGCGCTGACATCACCGTATGCGTTTTTGGCGTTGGTAGCGGGACTCGCCGGTGGCATCGGTCTCGCCGTGTGGGGATTGCGATTGACGCAGTTTGAGAAAACCGATCTCGGTTATTTCTATACACCCAACGCGCATATCGGCATTGCGATTTCGATTGTGTTCGTTGTCCGCATGGGTTATCGGTTGATGCAGATAATGGCGCTGACGGGAGCTGAAGCGCAATTGGCCACACAGGATTTCGGCCGCAGCCCGCTCACGCTGGTCATCATCGGCACCATGGCTGGCTATTACGCGTCTTACGCTATCGGGCTGTTGCGCTGGCGTGCCGAAGCGAAGACGCAGTCCGGTATTGGCGCACTTTGAAAGTTTTGTATAGTTCGCTGCACCATTCATTTGCTTGACTGTATCTCGATTGAGATACATAATATCCGGAATGAAAAAGGACTGAAATGGCCGCACAAACATCAATGCTCCACGTCCGCGTGGACGATGAAACCAAGACGCAGGCGACTGAAGCATTGGCCGCCATGGGTTTGTCGGTATCCGATGCCGTGCGCCTGCTGCTGCACCGTGTCGTGGTCGATCAGGCATTCCCCTTGGAGCTCAAGGTGCCGAACGCTGCAACCCGCGCCGCGATGGCCGAGGCTGAAAAAATGATTCGCGCACGCCGCGTCCGTTTTGCGACAGCAGACGAACTATTCGCCAATCTTGAAAAAAAGCGCCGCAAGTAAGCGCGCCCCACTGCCTCGCGCAGCGGACTACGCAAAGGCTTTCGTCAAAGACTGGCAACGCCTTTCGCACTCCGGTCGGTACGACATGAACCGGCTCAAGGAGGCGATGCTAATACTGATCGCCAACGATGGCCCGCTTGGACCTGCCCACCACTAATCAGGGTAGAATTTTTGTCTTGTTATTTGTTATCGCTGCGCAGATTGCGCAACCGGCAGCGCCTTGTAGTGTCAACCCATTTGGAGAAAAACATGATCCGCTTCAGCGTTAACGGCGAGCGCATTGAAACCGATGTGGCAGCAGATACACCGTTGCTTTGGTTCCTGCGCGATAACCTTCAGATGACCGGTACAAAATTTGGCTGCGGCATGGCACTCTGCGGTGCCTGTACCGTACACGTCAATGGAGATCCGGCGCGCGCCTGTTCGACACCGTTGTCTGCAATTGAAGGCAAGCGTGTGACTACCATCGAGTCGATTGGATCATCGAAGATTGGCAAACAAGTACAAGCTGCGTGGATTTCTGAAGACGTGGTGCAGTGCGGTTATTGCCAGTCCGGCCAAATCATGTCGGCCACTGCGTTGCTCACGAAAAACAAAAATCCGACCGATGCGCAAATTGACGCCGCGATGAACGGCAACATTTGCCGCTGCGGAACCTACAACCGCGTTCGTGCAGCGATCAAGGTTGCGGCTGGTGGTGGTGCCGCAAAACCTGTGATGCCGGAAAAGAAATCCGTCGCCAAAACGAAAGCATAGGGGACTTTGATGAAACAACTTTTTGAAACCGCACCAGTCAGCCGCCGCAGCTTCCTGAAATCCGCCACTGCTGCGACGGGTGGCCTCGCGATCGGTTTTTATCTTCCCGGTGCAACCAGGGTCGCTGCTGCACAGGATGCGCCAAAAGCCAATACCACACCGAATGCATTTTTGCGCATTGCCCGCGATGGTTCGGTCACGGTACAAGTGAAGCATCAGAATTTGGCCAGGGTGTGATGACTTCCCTTCCCATGCTTGTCGCCGAAGAGCTCGATTGCGATTGGTCAAAAGTGCGTGCTGAATTGGCGCCCGCAGCAACGCAGTTTGCGCACACCATGTTCGGCATGCAGATGACAGGTGGTTCGTCTTCGGTGATCAATTCGTGGACACAAATGCGCACGGTAGGTGCTACGGCGCGCGCGATGCTGATATCTGCTGCAGCAGGCAAGTGGAAGGTAAACGCGGCGGATTGCCGCACGGCAAACGGCGTTGTGATCGGTCCTGCGGGGCAGAAAGAGAATTACGGCGCGTTGAGTGATGCGGCGAACGCATTGCCCGTGCCGGAGGGCGTAAAGCTGAAAGACGCCAGCGATTTCAAAATTATCGGTAAGCCGACAAGGCGTATTGATGCGCCAGCCAAGACAGATGGCAGCGCAAAATTTGGTCTTGATGTCACCGCGAAAATGGTGCCGAATCTGCACACGGCAGTCGTGTTACACCCGCCGATTTTCGGTGCGAAGGTGAAGCGATTTGATGCCGAGAAGGTCAAAAGTGTTCCCGGCGTCACGCATGTAATTCAGACAAGCAATGGCGTTGCGGTGGTCGCGAAGAGTTTTTGGTCAGCCAAGAAGGGACGCGATTTGCTGGTCGTGGAATGGGATTTGGCGTCTGGCGCAAAGGCGGACACGGTCGAGCTCCGAAAGACTTATCGTGAACTTGCATCAAAGCCAGGTACCGTCGCCAGGGCAGGAAATATTGATGTGTTGAAAGCGGCGGCAAAGACCGTGACAGCCGAATACGAAGTACCGTTTCTCGCCCATGCAGCGATGGAACCGCTGAATTGCACGGTCAGTGTCAAGGCGGACAGCTGTGAAATCTGGGTTGGTTCGCAATTTC
>JANYFH010000279.1 GCA_025362705.1 Betaproteobacteria bacterium | reverse complement strand
GGCGTGGACACTGGCGGCTCCAACGTGCAGTTCGCGATCAATCCCGACGACGGCCGGGTATTGGTCATCGAGATGAATCCGCGGGTGTCGCGCTCCTCGGCGCTGGCCTCAAAGGCGACTGGATTTCCCATCGCGAAAATTGCGGCCAAGCTGGCGGTTGGCTACACGCTAGACGAATTGAAGAATGACATTACTGGTGGCGCAACGCCCGCGTCGTTTGAGCCATCGATCGACTATGTTGTCACCAAAGTGCCGCGTTTTGCATTCGAAAAATTCCCGCAGGCCGATGATCGCCTGACGACGCAGATGAAGAGTGTCGGGGAGGTGATGGCCATTGGCCGCAACTTCCAGGAGTCACTGCAAAAGGCCTTGCGCGGTCTTGAAACAGGTGTCGATGGTTTCAACCTGAAGACGGTTGACCCTGAAAAAATTGGTGATGAGCTGGCTTATCCGCGCGGCGAGCGGCTCTGGTATGTGGCCGATGCATTCGGTATTGGCATGTCGCTAGAGGAAATTCACGGCTATACGAAAATTGATTTGTGGTTTCTCGCGCAGATCAAGGAGTTGGTTGATCGCGAACTGGCGATCGAGAAAAAAACACTCGAAGAAATTGATGCGGATGAGATGCGCGAAATCAAGCGCATGGGATTCTCGGATCGCCGATTGGCGCACCTCTTGAAGCGAAAAGAGGCTGAAGTCCGCGGCAGACGCCACTCTTTCAATATTCGTCCGGTGTACAAACGCGTCGATACTTGCGCCGCCGAATTCGCCACGTCAACCGCGTACATGTATTCGAGCTACGACGAAGAATGCGAAGCCAATCCGACCAACAACAAGAAAATTATGATTCTCGGTGGCGGGCCGAACCGAATTGGGCAGGGCATCGAATTCGATTATTGCTGTGTGCATGCAGCACTCGCGCTGCGGGAAGATGGCTATGAAACCATCATGGTCAACTGCAATCCGGAAACGGTATCGACCGATTACGACACGAGCGACCGGCTCTATTTTGAACCGCTCACGCTCGAAGATGTGCTCGAAATCGTCGATAAGGAAAAGCCGATTGGCGTGATCGTGCAGTTTGGCGGACAGACACCGTTGAAGCTTGCGCGTGCGCTTGAAGCCAACGGCGTGCCGATAATCGGTACCACGCCGGACATGATCGATATGGCCGAAGATCGCGAGCGCTTTCAGAAGCTGATTCATGAACTGGGCTTGCTGCAACCACCTAATCGCACCGCACGCACCAACGAAGAAGCCATCATCAAGGCACGTGAAATCGGTTACCCGCTGGTGGTGCGCCCTAGCTACGTGCTGGGTGGACGGGCGATGGAAATCATCCACGTCGAATCCGATCTCGAACGCTACATGCGCGAAGCCGTAAAGGTGTCAAACGATTCACCGGTGTTGCTGGATCGCTTCCTGAACGACGCCATCGAAGTCGATGTCGATGCCGTCAGCGATGGTACTGAAGTGATGATAGGCGGCATCATGGAGCATATCGAACAAGCCGGTGTGCATTCGGGCGATTCCGCCTGTTCACTGCCGCCGTTCTCGTTATCAGTTGAATTGCAGGATGAGTTGCGCAAACAACCCGTGGCGATGGCCATGGGCCTCAATGTTGTCGGTCTGATGAACGTGCAATTCGCGATCCAGGAGCACGATGGCGTGTCGAAAGTCTTTGTGCTGGAAGTGAACCCGCGTGCGTCGCGTACCGTGCCATTTGTTTCCAAGGCGATATCGCTGCCGCTGGCGATGATCGCAGCGCGTTGCATGGCGGGGCGTTCGCTGAAAGATCAGGGGATCAAAGGTGAAGTGATCCCGCCATACTACTCGGTGAAAGAGGCGGTATTTCCGTTCATCAAATTCCCCGGCGTCGATACCATCTTAGGCCCCGAAATGAAATCGACCGGCGAAGTAATGGGTGTAGGCCTCACGTTTGCGGAAGCGTTCGTAAAATCACAAATGGGTGCCGGTGTGAAGCTGCCGGTAACCGGATCAAATGCGAGTAGCGCGTTCCTGAGCGTGCGTAACGCCGATAAGCCGAAACTGCTGGAAATCGCCAGGGCCCTACAGACGCTGGGCTTCGGCCTTGTCGCCACCAAAGGTACCGCCGCGTTTCTCATCAAGCAAGGTATCGAGGTAAAGTCAGTGAACAAGGTTCTCGAAGGTCGACCGCACATTGTCGATCTGGTGAAGAACCGCGAAATTTCGCTCATCATCAATACGGTTGACGATGACAAGCGCTCGATACGCGATTCCTGGTCTATCCGCAACGCCGCCTTGCAAGGCCGCATTACCTACTACACGACCATCTCGGGCGCGCGCGCTGCGTGTGTCGGCATGCAACATTTGGCGGAATTAAAGGTCTACGATTTACAATCACTGCATCGGATGCTTGCAGCGCAGATCTAGTGTCGTTGTACTTGTAGCCGCAGCAAAATATTTTTTGAGGGTTGATACATGAGCAGTCTTGCCAAGGTTCCGCTTACCGTCTCCGGCGCGGAGGCGTTGAAAGCCGAATTACAACGCCTGAAACACAAGGATCGTCCGGAAGTTATTCGAGCGATCTCGGAAGCGCGTGCACAGGGTGATCTTTCCGAGAACGCCGAGTACGACGCAGCCAAGGAGAAACAGAGCTTTGTCGAAGGACGCATCCTCGATATCGAAGGAAAACTCTCCAGCGCACAGATCATCAATACCGCCATGCTCGACGACGATGGTCGTGTGGTATTCGGTGTCACCGTTGATCTGGAAGAAACCGAGTCTGGCGAGAAAGTGTCGTATCAAATCGTCGGCGAAGATGAGGCCGACCTCAAGCTAGGCAAGATTTCATTTACGTCACCGATCGCGCGCGCACTGATTGGGAAATCAGCCGGCGACGTTGCCGAAGTACGGGCACCGGGCGGCATCAAGGAATATGAAATCGTGGATGTTCGCTACATCTGATATACCGGCGTAATAGTACGTAGAACGCCATTCGGCGCGGTATTTCAGGCTAAACGGCGCTGGAATGCCTGTCGTTGCTGGAGTTTGTCAATTTCAGCCGGGTACTTCGCTAGACGCGTGTCTTGCGCACCTTGACTACCTTTTTCTTGGTGATACCAGCCGCCTTGTTTTCTTCCTGGCGCTTGGTCACCCGCGGCGTCCGGCGTTTGGTTGGTGGCAACGCCGCTTTGGCACGCGCCGCCACCAGTTCCGGGCTGTATCGCCACACGATGTAAATTTTCCCGATGTGCTGAACCGGTGCCGCGACGAGCGCATCGCAGATTTCGTCGAACCATTTGGTGCGCAGTTCGCGATCGTCGGTCGATGCGCGAATCTTGATCAATTCATGCGCTTTCAGGTTGCGATCA
>JANYFH010000272.1 GCA_025362705.1 Betaproteobacteria bacterium | reverse complement strand
ACCGGCGCGTCGGTGCTGCCAATCGCCTCACAACTCACGGCTTCTGCGATAAGCGCACGACCGGGCATGAGAAAGCTGAAACGTTTTTTGTATGCCGCATCGAATTCCTTCCGCATTCCATCAACACTGCCAAAATTTACGATCAGTGCAGAGTCGGTGCCCTCATAGCGCAGATGTATGCGACGCTTCAACTCTATTCGTGACGCCGGTACGCCCTGCGATTCGACTTCCATCGTTGCAAGCGAACCCAGGTGCAAAAGCTCGCTCTCAACCTTGCCGAGATTTTCCGCAGTCAATGCACGTTCCACCGCTTTTTCACGCATGGCAACAATATCGGCAAGGCCCATCCCGTACGCGGAGAGCACACCGGCAAGCGGATGAATGTAAACACGCATCATGCCGAGTTCATCCGCCACCAGACATGCGTGTTGCCCGCCCGCGCCACCAAAGCAGGTCAGCGTGTATTCGGTTACGTCGTGACCGCGCTGCACCGAAATGAATTTGACCGCGTTTGCCATGTTGGCGACGGCGATGCGGATAAAACCCTCGGCAACCTGTTCGGGCGATTGTTTCTCGCCGGTGGCTGTTTCGATCTCGTTTGCGAGCGCTGCAAATTTGATGCGCACGATATCGGCATCAAGTGCGTCTTCACCGCTTGACCCGAAAACGTGAGGGAAATGCTGGGGCTGAATTTTACCGAGCATGACATTGCAGTCGGTGACTGTCAGCGGCCCGCCCCGGCGATAGCAGGCAGGCCCCGGATTGGCACCTGCCGAGTCCGGCCCTACTGAAAAGCGCTGGCCATCAAAATGCAAAATCGACCCACCACCTGCCGCGATAGTGTGAATCGACATCATCGGCGCACGCATACGCACACCGGCGACCTGTGTCTCGAATTCGCGCTCAAACTCTCCTGCATAGTGCGAGACATCGGTTGAGGTACCGCCCATGTCAAAGCCGATGATCTTGTCGAATCCCGCGCCCGTCGCCGTTCGCACCATGCCGACGATGCCACCTGCCGGGCCTGACAAAATCGAATCCTTGCCTTGAAATTTGTTTGCGCCGGTAAGGCCGCCGTTGCTCTGCATGAACATCACTTTGCAATCCGGCAATTCACTCGCCACCTGATTCACGTAACGCCGCAAAATCGGTGACAGGTACGCATCAACCACCGTGGTGTCGCCGCGCGAAACGATTTTCATGAGCGGGCTCGCTACATGCGAAACCGATATCTGCGTAAAGCCCGCTTGGCGCGCCAATTCGGCAACACGAATCTCGTGCTGATGATAGCGGTAACCATGCATCAGTACGATGGCAATCGCCCGAAACCCCTTATTCCACGCGGATTTCAGGGCATTGCTCACCTGTACATTGTCGAGCGGGATGACTATTTCACCGTGTGCGCCGATGCGCTCGTCAACTTCCATCACCTCGGAATAAAGTAATTCCGGCAACTTGATATGCCGGTCAAAAATGCGCGGACGATTCTGGTACGCGATGCGCAACTGGTCGCGAAACCCTTTGGTGATGAAGAGTACCGTCGGTTCACCTTTGCGTTCGAGCAGTGCGTTGGTGGCCACGGTGGTGCCCATCTTTACCGCTTCAATTTGTTCGACAGGAATTGGCGCATCCTTTGCTAACGCTAGGAGCTGACGAATCCCCGCAATCGCCGCATCGCGGTATTGCTCGGGATTCTCCGAGAGCAATTTATGCGTCAACAGTGTGCCGTCCGGCTGTCTGGCAACGATATCGGTGAACGTGCCGCCGCGGTCGATCCAGAATTGCCAGCGACCCGGATCTTTGCCTGCGGATATTCTTGTCGTCATGAAAATGGTTTTGTTGCTGCTAGACTAGTGATGATAGCAAGCTCACCACGAGGAGGAATCATGAAGGGAATCATTTCGTTGCTCACCATAGTCGGCCTGGGGTTCGCCACAGGTGTGTCGGCACAGACAAAATGGGACATGCCGACGGGCTACGCGCCCGGTAATTTCCACACCGAGAACGTGCGCCAGTTTGCCGCCGACATCGACAAAGCGACTGTCGGAAAATTAAAAATCACGGTACATGATGCAGGCTCGCTGTTCAAGCAAAACGAAATCAAGCGCGCAGTGCAGGCCGGTCAGGCACAAATCGGCGAATTTCTGTTGCCGGCCCTGGCAAACGAAGATCCGATGTATGGCATCGATTCGGTTCCCTTTCTCGCCGATAGCTATGTCGACGCGATGAAACTATGGAAAGTGTCGCGCGGTGCGATCGAGCAGCGCTTGGCCAAGCAAGGCCTGAAGGTTTTGTATGGCGTGGCGTGGCCACCGCAGGGGGTGTATTCCAAAAAAGCGATTAGCAGTGCTGCCGATCTCAAGGGTGCGAAGTGGCGTGCGTATAGCCCGCAAACAAATCGCATCGGCGAATTACTCGGCGCGCAACCGGCAACCATTCAGGCGGCGGAACTGGCGCAGGCACTTTCTACTGGTGTCGTTGAAGCACACATGACTTCTGGCGCGACAGGTGTTGACATCAAGGTATGGGATTCGATGGGCAAGGGCGCATATTACTACGACGCACAGGCATGGCTGCCGAAAAATCTGGTGGTGGTGAATCAGAAAGCGTTTGATGCCCTCGATAAGGTGACACAAGGTGCTGTATTGAAAGCGGCGGCAGAAGCGGAGACTCGCGGCTGGCAAGTATCAGAGGCGAAAAACAAGGACACGCTCGAGACAATGGCCAAGAACGGCATGAACGTGGTGCAGCCCAGTGCTGCACTGAAGGCGGATCTGAGGAAGATTGGCGCGACGATGCTGGCGGAGTGGGAAAAGAATGCCGGGGCTGATGCCAAAGCCGTGCTGGACGCGTACCGCAAATAAAAACAGGAATCGCCCGGTCATTTCTGCCAGCGTGGGAATGACCGGGTATCGCGATGCGTAACTCACTGGAATTTCTCTATCGCGCCGCCGGCATTCTCGCGGCTATCTTCATGATC
>JANYFH010000218.1 GCA_025362705.1 Betaproteobacteria bacterium | reverse complement strand
CCAGTCGTGCTGGCGGAGCTAAAGTTGCTGTTGGAGCGCGCCCTTGACGCGGTGCGGGTGGAAAAAACGCTATCGTTTTATCGCAGTAATCAGGCACGCGGTAGCGGAGTCGAGGCGTTGCTGGGCGAATCGCAACCGATGCGGCGAATGAAGGATACGATTTACCAAATTATTGAAACCGAGTCTCGTATCGCCGATGGCGAACTGCCGACGGTACTCATCACGGGCGAAACCGGCACAGGCAAAGAGTTGGTCGCTCGAGCCCTGCATTTCGACGGATTGCGCCGCGAGGGACCGTTTGTTGAAGTAAATTGCGCTTCAATCCCCTACACTCTCATGGAGACGGAGCTCTTTGGACACGAGCGCGGCGCGTTCAGTGATGCCAAAGAACGCAAGATGGGATTGGTTGAGGCGGCAGAGGGCGGAACGCTGTTTTTGGATGAGATCGGAGAAGTGGATTTTTCGATGCAAGCCAAACTGCTGAAGTTGCTTGAAGAACGCATGGTGCGACGCATCGGCAGCGTACGTGAACGAAAAGTGAATGTGCGCATTGTCGCTGCCACCAATCAGGATTTGGAAAAAATGGTGCGTGAAGGACGCTTCCGCGCGGACTTGTATTTTCGGCTGCGCATCATCACCCTGCAAATCGCACCATTGCGAGAGCGTGACCAGGATGCGCTGCTGCTGGCGCGATATTTTCTTGCGTTTTACGGGCGGCGATACGGCAAGAAAGATCTCGAATTTGGCCGCGAAGCCGAAGCGACGCTGCTCAAACATACTTGGCCTGGCAACGTGCGTGAGCTACGCAACGTGCTTGATCAAACGGTCTTGCTCACCCGCGAGCGGGTGATTGCGGCCGAAAGCCTGGCAATTTACGCGCCGCCGAAAAGTGCGACCGATGCGGGTTTACACGTTCAAAATGGAGCCGCAATGGCGGCACAAAATCAAGGAGCGACGCTTGCCGATGTTGAACGCGAAATGGTAATGCAGACGCTTGAGAAGACGGATTGGAATGTTTCGAAAGCTGCGCGGATTTTAGGACTGAGCCGCGATATGTTGCGTACGCGAATGGAAAAATACGGTCTGATGCGCACCGAAAAATAAGAGCAACAATCACCGTGGCGAAGTGGGTCCGATGTGGAATGCATGCTGGGGATTCATCCCCACAAAGTTGGGGATGAATCCCCACCGGTACCCTGACACGCAAAGTCAGGACTCCCCAAAACGCATCGCCAAGATGGAAAATTACCCAGCCGCTTCAATCGCTTACAGATTTTATTGTGGCGGATTTCTGCGTTGGTACGCTTCCTGCTCAAACGGAAGTGTCTAGCATCGAATGTTTTGTAGTTGAAGTGTGTGGTTGTGATTCCCTTGGGGGACCAATGATGAACTACCGCACATAGCATCGCAGCATTCTTGGCACATGCCGATGTAGCTTGCAGCACGCATGGAAACAAAGTCGGGCGCGCTCCACCAAAAAAATAATAGCAACAGATTCGCTGATTTGATTTTGTCCTTGGATTGTTGTTTCGACTGCGCTGCATCGTGCGCAGTCGAAATTTTCTTCCCAAGGCTGATATCAGGAATGCGGACAGATTTAGGGAGTTACCATGATTCGCATGTTTAACCATCACTTTCAACTGAACACGCTTCTGCTTGCGGCGCTCAACGCGGTATGCGTGGTTCTTCTGGTTCTTTTTGCGTCCGCTCTTTTTTATCCTGCAATCGGTTCCGCGTTGCTTAATTCTGTCCCCGGTGCCGTAGCAATTGCCATTGCTGTTCTGGCTCTGCTCGCGCGCTTCTCGTTCAGCCATACGACATCCGCGATGATTACGCGACGGGTTCTGGTGCTGGGCGTTGGAAGAGACGCAGCGATGGTGAAGGAGGCGCTCGACAACTCCAAAGTTCGCGGTCTCTCGATAGTCGGTTTCTATTCGATAGATACTGACCAACAAGTCGATGCAGCATTGCCAGCAAACAAGATTTTGCCGCCTTCAAGGTCAATTGGCGAGATCGCTCGCCAGCACAACGTGAACGAAATTGTGCTCGCAATGCGCGAGCGCCGCGGCGGTACGCTTCCTCTGACGGATCTCCTCAATTGCAAGCTTCAAGGCATCAAGGTAACTGATCTCTCGGCTTTTTTCGAGCAGTACCATAGCAAGGTCAGGATTGATCTGCTGCGAGAAAGCTGGTTTATCTTTGGCGACGGTTTCCGTCAGCATAAGATGCGTGTTTTCGTGAAACGGACGTTCGATATTATTGCAAGTAGTGTCTTGTTGATTCTTAGCTTGCCCGTAATGGTAATTGCTGCAATTGCAATCAAACTTGAGAGCGCTGGTTCAGTCATATATCGTCAGGA
>JANYFH010000204.1 GCA_025362705.1 Betaproteobacteria bacterium | reverse complement strand
ACGTCTGGATGACGTCGACCGTGACGGCGTGCGAGTGGTGGTTGGCCGCGGTAGCGCATATGACCTGTATCTCACCCGCGAATTGAAAAAAGCGGCGCTGGTACGCGCGCCATCTTCACCTGCCGTCACGGACATGATGGTGGCGGAAAAAATCGAGGTAGCTGCAGGTGTGAAACAGCAGCTGCAAGCTGACGCAAAACGTGTGCCTGGTGTGCGCCTGCTCGATGGCAGATTCATGGTCATCAATCAGGCGATGGCGGTCCCTAAGGGTCGTCCTGCGGGTACTGCGTATGTAGCCGCGTTCGTCGAGGAAATGAAGTCTGCAGGCTTTGTCACCGATGCCCTGAAGCGCCACGGTATCGAGGGTGCGGTGGTGGCGCCGTCTACACGCTGAGCTTTCAGGAACCGGGCGAATAATGCATGATTGACGTACTTGTCGTCGGTGGGGGCAACGCCGCACTGTGCGCAGCGCTAATGGCGTGGTGGCAATTCGTCACTGTGCCGCAAAGGCTCCCAGTAGACATACGCCTCCTCCGTCCTTAGACTGTAATATAAATACCGAATTCGCTCGTGCAACTGATCCAGAATGCGTACAGACTGCAAAGGCGGCATGTGTTTTTTTGCGCTTTTGTTAGTGCTATATATTAATACAGCATATTGATCGAAACCAGCGCCTGTCAAGGGTTTCAAGGTAGCTGGTCTCGGGTAGTTAGACACCAATCGGGATGGTAGACAGCGTTTAGGTGTCGAAAACCAGTTAACCCTCACAGGAGCGTCACATGTCCGTCCACATCCGCGCAGAATCAATCGGCCAAAAGCTTCACCGCCTTCACATGTCGATTGACGGAACTGATATTGGTGAGTACGAAAGGTCGCAGGAAGCAGACATTGATCGAAAGAAGGCGGAAGTCGTTGCTGCGCAGGCTCTTCTTCTTTCGCTCTTTCGGAAGCATGGCGAGCTTTGTGTCAGGTGGGATGGCAAAGGCCGGAAAAAGTCGGTGCGGCGCGCTGACGGCGTTGAAATTGGAGTAATTCCGAAGTCAGCGTGGAGAACACCGTCATGGCAGAAGTAGGCGGCCAGCGCGTCAGCCCGGCTTCGCACGTCGACCGCACCTCATGCCTGTCCACATAGACTCTGAAACAGTTCGCCGTCACTTATCGAGGATTCCAAATGGTTCGTTCACTTTGCGTACTTCTCGGCGCAGCGCTACTCGCAGCCTGCGCAACCATTGACCACACATCGTCGGTGAAACAGAGCCTGGACAAAGCACTTGTAGCTGGCCCTGGCGATCTGCTACTGCGAGTGGATCGGGAACGAGATCTCGAAAACGCCTTCGGAAAGGCAGACCTCTTTGGACGAAAAACCAAGGAGGGCTTCACGGAGCTTCGTTTCGGCGGCGTGGAATCAAACGGCGAGGTTGTGCTTTTCCGCAAGGACGTTCAGATCGTAACGAACGAGACAACAATGAGTCGAACGCCAATCACAACCACCACTGGCCGGGCCACGACTTCCATGTCAGGCTCTGCCTCAACGAGTGGAAGCAACACCCGGATTCAAGGTACTGGAACGACGAGCTATTCCGCTACCACGCTGTCACCAGCGTCAGACTTTCATGTCGTCGTCCCATCCGACACCGTTGCAGTTCGCATCGCTTCGACCGAGAAGCGTATTCCTATTGCTGGCTACGTGATCGAGATCATCTCGTCATCGAGGAATGCGCTTGAGTATCGAGTCACGAAGATTCAGTGAAATTGCGCCTCTACTTTCCGCGAATGAGGGCTAACCCAGCGCTCCAGCGGACGGCCTTCGGCCGCCGCTGAGCTAGTACGTTAGCACTCATGGACATAAAACTCTATTCCCCTTGTGCAACGCCTTGGTTGACGGCAAAAGGTTGCGCCAAGTGCTTGGTTTTGGTATAATTTTTGGCTGTCTTCGGTATGCGCAGCGTGTTTATTTATCGTTGGCAGATATCAACAACTAATGGAATCGGTATTTTCGATCCGCGTTTTTAACAGTTTAATGAGGTGCACTATGGCACGCGTCTGCCAAGTAACTGGAAAAGCTCCAATGGTGGGCAACAATGTTTCCCACGCAAATAACAAAACCAAGCGTCGCTTTCTGCCGAATCTGCAGTACCGCCGCTTTTGGGTCGAATCTGAAAATCGTTGGGTGCGTCTGCGCCTGACTAACGCTGGCCTTCGCACTATCGACAAGAATGGTATTGATGCCGTTCTCAAAGATCTGCGCGCTGCTGGCGTAGCCATCTAAGGGGCCGAATCATGAGAGAAAAAATAAAACTTGAGTCGACTGCTGGTACGGGTCATTTTTACACAACGACCAAGAACAAAAAAACCATGCCCGAAAAAATGGAGATCATGAAATTTGATCCCAAGGCACGCAAGCACGTTGCCTATAAAGAAACGAAGCTGAAATAAATTCAGAAAAATAAATAAGCATCTACAAATAAAAACGCCCGCAATCGCGGGCGTTTTTATTTGTAGCGAAAACGTGTATTGGCTAAGCGTAGCTACGCAACTGCCGCGAAAACTGTTGCAACTGTGCGATGCCGGTGGCTTCCGCCCGCTTACACCAATCTTCAAGCTTGGCAACCAGCTCTTCCTTGGAAAGAGTCGAACGCTCCCAGAGCTTGGCGAGCTCCTGGCGGAACGAGTAAACGGTATCCAGGACTGAGCTGTGCTGCAAGGTCTCTGCCAACGTCGCGCGATGTTCCGGCGTGAGCTGGTCAGCCTCAATTTTTAACCACTGCCTGAAACGTTTCACGGCTTTTCCTTCACGCAAACTGGTCAGCGAAGGGGCAACACCGTCTGCGCGCAAGCGATTAATTTCAGCCGCACAGGTCGACTTCAGGGTGCGCGTGTACTTTGTAACGATCTCATATCGATGCGCAATTACCGCCTGCAATGTTTCGACGTCGCAAACCATCTTGTCCATGTCAAAACGTGGACGCGGGGCAACCTTCTTGATTTTGGCCAAGCCCAAAAACGAAAGGATATTGATATAGAGCCAACCCAGATCAAACTCGTACCAGCGCATCGAAAATCGCGCGGAAGTGGGAAATGCATGGTGGTTATTGTGTAGCTCTTCGCCACCAATCCAGAATGCGATGGGTGTGATATTGGTGCTGGTGTCGTTGACGGTGTAATGACGATAACCCCAATAGTGGCCCACGCCGTTGATAATGCCCGCCGCGTGAAAAGGGATCCAGGTCATTTGCGCTGCCCACATTGCTGCGCCGATAGGCCCAAATAAGATCAGGTTAGTGACCAGCATCAGTCCAACGCCCTGCCAGCTAAACGCGGCGTAAACGTTGCGCTCGATCCAGTCGTCCGGCGTACCGTGACCGTATTTTTCCATCGTCTCCGGTTTTTTGGATTCGGTGCGATAAAGCTCCGCGCCTTGTGTTACGACTTTCTTGATGCCATAGATCTGGGGACTGTGTGGGTCTTCTGCTGTCTCGCATTTAGCGTGATGCTTGCGATGAATAGAAACCCATTCCTTGGTCACTTGCCCGGTAGTCAGCCATAACCAGAATCGGAAAAAATGACTGGGGATTGCGTGCAGATCCAGCCCGCGATGCGCTTGTGCACGGTGCAGGAAAATGGTGACCGCCGCGATCGTGATGTGGGTGAGAAAAAGCGTGACGACAATGTAGCCCCACCACGGCAGATCGATTAATCCAGTCGCAAAGAAATTGGGAATATTTATCAAGAGCGCTCCAACAGAAGGAATTTATAACTATTGGGGTATTTTACGCCAAAACGACTTTCACGGCCGAAAAAAAGTGCATCACATTGATTAATAACAATTATTTTTTCACTTGAGCAGCATCATTCGGAGAGTTTGGTAAATCGCCAGTAAGGTCTCCCGCCAGCAGCCGGATTTCTCTTCGGGGATACGGAATGTCGATGCCTGCTTTGCGAAACGCGTGCAATACAGCGACGAATATATCGGAGCGGAGCGAGCTCTGACCTTGCTCGGCATCGCGTATCCAGGCGGTCAGTTCGAGTTCGATGCCATTGTCGCCAAGGTTCCTGATCCATACCGTTGGTTCAGGTTCGGCGAGTACACGCGACTGCGCCTTGCCAGCCGCCAGCAGCAACGTCATCGCCTGCTCGATATCGCTTTGGTAGGAAATACTCACGGGTGTTTTGATTGCAATCGTGCGGTCGGTATATGAATGGTTTAGCACCACATTGCTGATGATGTTGTCATTGGGAATGATGGCCTCCGTTCCATCGAGCCCGCGTACCACCGTATAGCGCGCCTTGATGTCGGAAACTACGCCGTGTCGATCTGCGATCGTGACCAAATCGCCAGGGCGAATCGAGCGATCAAGCAGAATCACGAAACCACTGACGTAATTGCTGGCGATCTTTTGCAGTCCCAGCCCCAAGCCGACGCCCAGCGCACCACCGAACACGGATAGCACGGTGATATCGATTCCCATGAGCGGCAGTGCAATCAGCACGGCGATCACGAACGCCAGCGCACGAATCAGCTTGCCCGCGAACACGCGCATGCTCGTGTCAAGGCTTTGCGCTTTCATCACACGGCTCTCGATGAGCATCGACAGCGTCAATGTAATGGCCAAGGTCAGAAGCAAAGAGAGCAGCGCCTGAATCACCGTGAGCAAGGTGATTTCTTTTTTGCCGACGGTGAAACTCACATCATTGAGTGCCGCATTTATTTCGGGAAGTATGCCCGTCAGGTACAAGGCAGTGACACCCCAAACGGTGAATGCGATGGCGCGTTCCCACGCTTTCAACAGCGGACTCACCGGAAAAAGGTGGCGCAGCAAATACAGCGACAGCCGGATCAACGCGAACGATGCGACCAGCAGTACCGCCACGCGCAAGATCGGTACCGGCTGGGAAGTTCGCAGGGTCAATGCGAAAGTGATTTTGCCCAGCCAGATGAACACCAGCGCTAAAACGGGCAGGACCAGCCGTTGTACGCTGCCCGCGCCAATTTTCAATGCACCGGGTTCAAGGTAGTCCGGGATTTTTTCGCGAACCATTCGCGCCAGGATCCACGCCAATAAAAATCCGGCAGCCACGATGCCGAGCTGCGCCCAGCCGATCTGCGTCCCGAGTTGATTTAGCAGTGAATCGAAGTTCTGCGAAAAATTTTGCACGATGAAAAAGATCCGTTGCGAAATCTGTCGAGGGTTATTTCGTCCGTTCCATGACCGCGCCAAAAAAACCGTCGGTCGCATGCTGCTGTGGGCTCAGACGAAAATAGGCGCCCTGGTCCTTGATCGGAATTTTCAGGCGTTCAAAAATCTTGTTGACATCAACGAGCTTGAATTGTGGATGCTTGGCGAGGAATGCCTCGACAATATTTTCGTTTTCTTCGATAAGGAAGCTGCAGGTTGCATACACTAACCGGCCACCCGGTTTCACCAGTCGCGCAGCCGACTGCAGTATGGCCGCCTGCTTCACATTCAGCTCGGCCAATGACACTTCGGATTGCCGATATTTCAGGTCTGGATTGCGTCGCAGCGTGCCCAAACCGGTACACGGCGCGTCGACCAGTACGCGATCAATTTTGCCCGCCAGACGCTTGATCTTCGCGTCGTTTTCAGAGTCAAGTTTTTGTGGCATCACGTTCGACAGTCCCGAACGTTTCAAGCGCGGGCTCAGGTTGGCGAGCCGCTTTTCGGAAACGTCCATCGCATAGACCCTGCCTGTGGAGCCCATCATTGCAGCAAGCAATAGCGATTTACCACCCGCACCAGCACAAAAATCCACCACCATTTCGCTGCGCTTGGGTTCCATCAACATGCCGAGCAGTTGGCTGCCTTCGTCCTGTACTTCAATGAAGCCTTCGAGAAATGCAGGATGTTTTGCCAGCGCCACCTTGGTTTCCAGGCGAATGCCGATCGGCGACCATGGTGTTGCAGCGCAGACAATGCCGTCGCGTTGCAAGAGCTTCATGACCGCGTCGCGCTTGGCTTTTGAGGTATTGACGCGCAGGTCGAGTGGCGCGGGATTCATCATGCTGCGACCGAGTGCCAGAATGTCTTTGTCACTCATGCTGGCTTTGAGGTGCGCAACCACCCAATCGGGTAGCTCCGCTTCAATGCCCAGCGATGTCTTCTTGGGAACGAATGATTTGCTGTCGGAAAGCCAGGTGACTTCGGCTTTTTTCAACACGTTCGTCAACTCGCGGGAACTCATGCCCTGGTAACGCGTAAGGGCGAGCAAAGCCATCTTACGCGGCACGCCGTCAGTGGCGATGGCCTCGATGGCGCGACGATGGCGCAGCACCGCATAAACGGTTTCGGCGATGATCGCGCGGTCACGCACGCCGAGCTTGGCGTGTTCTTTGAAAAATCGCTTGAGCTGAACATCGGCCGGCGACGTGAGGGGCAACACGATTGTCAGCGCTTCGACCAGCGTATTGAATTGAGCAGGAGTAAATGACATCGTGAGAGTTTGGCGCTCAGGAAGG
>JANYFH010000088.1 GCA_025362705.1 Betaproteobacteria bacterium | reverse complement strand
CTGAAGGCGTATTTCGAATCCGGCAAAGCGAAGGCCAACGGCGAAAAGCGTTCGTTCGACGACTTCATGGCCGATGACGAGGTCGAGCAGTATCACTTCATTGGCAAGGACATTGTTTATTTCCATACCTTGTTCTGGCCGGCGATGCTCAAGTTTGCCGGTCGCAAAGTACCAAACAACGTGTTTGTGCATGGCTTTATTACGTTCAACAGCGAGAAGATGTCGAAGTCGCGCGGCACCGGCGTCTCGCCGCAGCAGTACATCAAGCTCGGCTTGAATCCTGAATGGATGCGTTACTACATCGCGGCCAAACTCAATGACAAAGTTGAAGACCTCGATTTCAATCCGGATGATTTTATCGCCCGCGTGAACAGCGATTTGATCGGCAAGTACGTCAATATTGCCAGTCGTGCTGCAGGATTCATTGCCAAGAAATTTGAAGGCAAGCTTGGCAAGCCGCAGTTGCCCAAAGATATTGCGAAAGAATTTTCAGGTGCGGCGGACGAGATCAACGGATATTACGATAGGCGCGAATACGGCAGAGCAATTCGCAAAATCATGGCGCTTGCAGATCTGGCAAATCAATACGTCGATGCAAACAAGCCATGGGAACTTGCCAAACAGGAAGGCAGTGAAGCGGAGTTGCTGACGGTTTGCACAACAGCGGTTGCGATGTTTCGCGATCTCACGGTCTATCTTGCGCCGGTGTTGCCGCAGCTCGCTGCGACGGCGGGTGAGATGTTCAATTTTGATGCGTTCGCGTGGAAGTCTACCGCGAAGCCATTGAAGGAAGGGCACGAGATCAAGCCCTATAAGCACCTTATGGCTCGCATCGATCCCAAACAAATAGATGCCCTGCTCGAACCTGCACAGGAAGCCGCTGACGCGAACAAGAAAACGGACGCTGTCAAAGCCGACACCAAGGCGACGAATGGCGACACGCATGCGGGCGCTGCTGCCGAATTTGCGCTCGTTCCGCCTGAGCCGCCCAAGCCCGTCATCATCCAGCCAATTTCAGAAACGATTTCCATCGACGATTTCGCGCGCCTCGATTTGCGCGTAGCGAGAATTCTCGATGCCGAATTGGTCGTCGAGGCCGACAAGCTGCTGCGTCTGACATTGGATCTGGGCATTGAGCAACGCACCGTATTTGCCGGCATCCGCAGCGCCTATCAGCCCAAAGACCTGATCGGTCGCTATACCGTGATGGTCGCCAACCTTGCGCCGCGCAAAATGCGTTTCGGCGAATCGCAGGGTATGGTGCTTGCGGCCGGCGATGGCACCGGCATTTACCTGCTGGCACCAGACGCTGGTGCGGTGCCGGGGATGCGGATCAAGTGATGGAGCGCGATCTGCCGCTGCGGCTGCCGCCGTACGCGGTGGACCGTGAAACGCTCGAAGTCGAAATCCGGCTCGACACCTACCGTGCCTCCGGCCCCGGCGGGCAGCACGTCAACAAAACCAATTCCGCCATACGCCTCACGCACCTGCCCTCAGGTGTCGTGGTGATCGCGCAGGATTCGCCTTCACAGTTTCGCAACAAGGAAACCGCATTCGAACGCTTGATCACGCGGCTGACTAAGCTCAACCATGTCCCGAAGAAGCGCCTCGCCACCAAGCCAACGCGTGCCTCAAAAGAGCGCCGCATCGAGGCCAAGAAAACCCGTGCGACCGTGAAATCGGTACGCAGCAAAAAAATTCGCCACGACGAATGAACCATAAAAGTGAGACCGTCACTGTGCGCATTGCAATCACTGGTCGCGTGCAGGGCGTTGGCTTTCGCGAATCGATGCGCGCGGTGGCAGGCGCGCTGGAAATCAATGGCTGGGTACGCAACTGCGATGATGGAAGCGTGGAGGCGCTGGCACAGGGCGATGAATACGCCATTGAGCAATTGGTGGCATGGTGTCACAACGGTCCACCGGGTGCGAACGTGAAATTCGTCACCGCGCAATTGGCTGAAAGCAGCGAAACGTTTATCGCGTTTTCGCGTTGGCCGGACTATAGGGAAAATTAGTCAAACTCTAGCGCTGGTGCGGCTTTTGGAGGCAATTCTCGCTGAAAGCCGCGCCAGTGCTATATATCGGCAATCATTTGGACAGTCCGGGCTCTCTGAGCCAAATCTGTGAGCGACCAAACAACGCGATACCAATGTAACCCCGCACATCGAGTTTCTTTCCTGCATCGAGCACCGTGATTTTCAGACGATATGTTTCACCGGAATCCGGGTCGAGAATCTCTCCGCCTTCAAACACGTTGTCACCGCCAGTCGCACGACTCAGGTCGGTAATAATTCGCATGCCGAGCACCGGCTGATTCTTGCGGACACCCTTACAGTCTTCGCAACGCGGATTCGGGTCCTCTCCCGGCGTCACATAAATTTTCTCAACGAAACCCTCATATCGGTCAGGCGCAATTTCGACGATACGAACCAGCGATTGAATCTTGCCGCTTTTTTCATCCACCTGACCCCACAGGCCTGCCAGACGATCCGGCTTGTCGGCCGCCACTACCTGGTTGATATGGATCAACAAAAAAAACGGCACTGCCAAAATGTGAATTTTTGTAAAAAAAGACAGTCTCATGAAAGAAATACTACACTAGTTGCATAATGCTGTTCCATGCGGTTTGCGTCCGCAGCGCGTATTCAAATTTGCGTTTCATACGAACATGGCAGGGTGAACAACGATGGATCATGACTTACAGCAGGAAATTTGTACGGCGATCTCAGCGCATTTCGGTGTGGCGATCGAAAAATTGCAGCCCGAAGCAACGATGGAGTCGCTCAATATTGATTCACTCTCGATGATCGAATTCTTGTTCGACATGGAGGACAAGCTCGGTATCAGCCTCGGCGATTCGCGGGAACCGTTGAAGACCCTGGGCGACGTGTTCAAGGAGATCGACAAGGCCATTGCAGCCAAAGGTGGAGCTGCATAGGGTGAGACGTGTCTGCATCACCGGGCTGGGAATTGTTTCGCCGATTGGTATCGGTATTGATGCGTTTCTTTCAGGTCTGCGCAGCGGCAAGTCGGGCATCAGGGCTATCGCACAAAGCGACGCTGGAGCTACTGCTACGCATGTGGCGGGTCAGGTGGACATCAATTTTGCGGAGCATCTACCACCGACCAGAATACCGGGGCTCGACCGTGTGAGCCTGTTCGCTCTGGTCGCCGCGCAACAGGCGATACTCAATGCGAACGGTGGCAGCAACGTGCTCGATTTGCACAACGCCGGTGTTTACGTGGGCACCGGGATCGGCGGTGTGCATTCGCTTGAAATCGCATACGAGGAATTTTTCCTGCGTGGTGGCGCGCGCGTGAAGCCACTCACTGTCGTGCAGGCAATGAACAATGCTGCTGCCGCTCACATTGCAATGACACATGGTTGTCACGGGCCTGTATTGACGTACTCCACTGCGTGTTCATCATCGGCGATGGCCATCGGTGAGGCGTACCGCGCGATCAAGCATGGGTACGCCGACACTGTCATTGCCGGCGGGACGGAGGCACTGCTGGTTCCTGGCACATTGAGAGCGTGGGACGCATTGAGAACACTGGCACTACCGGATAAGACTAATCCTGCGGCCTCTTGCAAGCCGTTCGCCAAGGGTCGAACTGGCCTCGTGTTGGCAGAAGGTGCGGCAATGCTGGTTCTCGAAGATGCGGAACAGGCGCGACGCCGCGGCGCCAATATCATCGCCATGCTCTCCGGTTACGGATGTCGCACCGACGCAACACACCTTACCAAGCCTGATGCCGGCGGACAGGCCGCAACGATGCATGCAGCTCTCGCAGAGGCCGGGTTGGCACCGGAAAAAATCGATTACATCAATGCGCACGGCACGGCGACGCTTACCGGCGATATTGTCGAAACCAGCGCAATCAAGGCTGTGTTCGGCGCACATGCCAAACGTGTTCCGGTCACATCCACCAAGTCCATGCATGGACATGCTATGGGTGCAACCGGCGCTATTGAATTTATTGCGGCATTGCTGGCGTTACAACACGGTTTTATCCCGCCAACAATGCATCTCGATGAACCGGATCCTGAATGCGATCTGGACTACGTCGCCAACCAGGCAAGGGAAGGGGTCAAGCTCAATCATGTTTTGTCCAACTCGTTTGCGTTTGGCGGCAGCAATGCAGTTTTAATTGCGTCGCGAGTCGTCTGAGCACGCCCTGAAATACTGATCAGGCCTTCGCCTCGGTCCACTTTGCCAAACGCTCCAGACTGCGTGTCATTTTCTGCGGAACGTCAAACACCGTGCGCCCGAGTTTGGCATTGACCGCGCGCTTGATAAACATTTCGGTCTCATAGAATACCGTATCGCGCTCATTGTCGACGGTGATCATGTGATAACAGTCCCCAAGCAAGATCAGCTCTTTGTCAGCAGAGCTGACGTGGTCAAAAACATATTGGACATTGCGCGG
>JANYFH010000184.1 GCA_025362705.1 Betaproteobacteria bacterium | reverse complement strand
ATTTATACCATCGGCTACATGGCGGAAGACGATGGCTATACGCGTTTCTTTGGTTATATCTCGCTGTTCACCTTCTCGATGCTGATGCTGGTGATGTCGAATAACTTTCTGCAGTTGTTCTTCGGCTGGGAAGCGGTGGGTCTGGTCTCATACCTGTTGATCGGCTTCTGGTACACGCGGCCAACTGCCATCTACGCGAACCTGAAAGCGTTTCTCGTCAATCGCGTCGGTGACTTTGGTTTCCTGCTCGGCATTGGCTTCGTGTTCGCCTACATGGGCTCGCTCGATTACGCTACCGTGTTTAACGCAGCACCCGTTTTCAAAGACACACTGGTGACGTTGTTCCCCGATGTGTCATGGTCTCTTCTGACAGTAATTTGTATCTGCCTCTTCATCGGCGCGATGGGCAAATCGGCGCAGTTCCCGCTGCATGTGTGGTTGCCCGATTCGATGGAAGGCCCGACACCGATCTCGGCGTTGATCCACGCAGCCACGATGGTGACGGCGGGAATTTTCATGGTGGCGCGCATGTCGCCGTTGTTTGAATTGTCAGAAGCTGCACTTTCGTTTGTACTGATTATTGGCGCTATTACCGCCTTCTTCATGGCGCTGATCGCGATTGTGCAATACGACATCAAGCGCGTGGTGGCGTACTCAACGCTCTCGCAGCTTGGCTACATGACGATGGCGCTTGGCGCTGGCGCATATTCGGCCGGCATCTTTCACTTGATGACGCATGCTTTCTTCAAGGCGGTGCTATTCCTCGGTGCAGGCTCAGTCATCATCGCCATGCATCACGAGCAGGACATGCGCAAGATGGGCGGCTTACGGAAATACATGCCAATCACTTATTTCACGATGCTGATCGGCGCGCTGGCGAACGCGGGCTTTCCGCCGTTCGCAGGGTTCTTCTCCAAAGACTCAATCATCGAAGCGATTCACGCATCGCACACGCCGGGTCACACCATCGCTTATCTCGCCGCGTTGGGTGCGGTGTTTGTTGGCGGCTTGTATTCATTCCGTTTGGTGTTTTATGCGTTTCATGGCAAAGAGCGATTCGGTGCTGACGCGCATCATGGCGACGCCCACGCAGATTCACACGCGGATGCGCACGCGAAGGACGATCACGAACATCACGGCTTGGCGCACGGCGAAAAGCCACACGAATCGCCATGGGTGGTGACCCTGCCGCTCATTTTCCTTGCCATTCCATCGGTCGTGATCGGCTACTTCACTATTGAGCCAATGCTCTATGGCAGCTTTTTTGGTGACGCCATCAAAGCGACCGAGACCATGACTGAATTGAAGAACGAGTTTCATGGCGCAACGGCGATGATGCTACATGGCCTTACCGCGTTGCCATTCTGGCTGGCGCTGGCTGGTGCCGCGACGGCCTGGTACTGCTACGTCGCCAATCCGGAATTACCGGCGAAGATTCGCTCGAAGCTCAGCTTCTTCGTCAACATCCTCGAGCAGAAGTATGGATTCGATCGCTTCAATGACTGGTTCTTTGCTTCTGGCGCGTTGAAGATGGGACTGGGGCTCTGGAAGTTTGGCGACGTCACCATCATCGACGGCATCATGGTTAACGGTACTGCCAAATTGATTGGCTGGTTCTCAGGCGTGGCGCGGAAAGTGCAAACGGGTCATGTTTATACCTATGCCTTCACGATGATCTTGGGCGTGTTTGGATTTCTCACGCTGGTGTTTCTCAAGCTGCGCTGATCGATACGGAATTAATAAAAGAATATGCAAAGCAGCTCCTACACTTTAAGCCTGACCATCTGGGTGCCAATCGTGGCGGGCATACTCACGTTGTTGCTTAACAATGAGCAACAAAAAAATGCCGCGCGCTGGACTGCGCTCATCGGCAGCGTGCTGGGACTGGGCGTGTCGATTCCACTTTGGACAGGTTTTGACAATGCCACGTCAGCGATGCAATTTCGCGAGATTGCACCCTGGATTACGCGCTTCAATATTAATTACGCGCTGGGTGTCGACGGCCTCTCGATGCTGTTTATCTTGCTGAACAGCTTCACGACGGTGCTCGTCGTCATTGCTGCCTGGGAAGTGATTCAGGAAAAAGTGTCGCAATATCTGGCAGCGTTTCTGATCATGT
>JANYFH010000086.1 GCA_025362705.1 Betaproteobacteria bacterium | reverse complement strand
AGGAGTGCGGTCGCAGCCATGATCATGCCGGACTGGCAGAAACCACACTGCGGCACGTCGAGCGCTACCCAGGCTTTTTGCACGGCGTGCGAACCATCTTTGGATAGCCCTTCGATGGTGGTAATTTTTTGTGTCGCTTTTACGCTGGCGGCAGACATCGTACAACTGCGTGTGGCCACGCCGTCGATATGCACCGTGCAGGCACCACAGAGCGCGATGCCGCAGCCATATTTGGTGCCGGTCAGACCGAGTTGTTCGCGCAGCACCCATAGCAGCGGTGTATCTGCGTCGGCCTGATAATTCTGCACCTTGCCATTGACGTTTAGTGTTGCCATGAGGTTGCTCCTGAAAATGATCGACGAAATATGAGATGGATGAGACGGCGTTTCTGGTGGAAAGTTTGCGACATGCGAAAGAAAACTTTACACGAGTCTTGGCACAGAAGCGTTGTGCGAGTGGCAATAATATATCAGGTGTGTTTACCGGGATATTCGCAATCGCCGCAAACGCGCGCGCAGAATCCGGGTTGGCGGTATCGGTGGATTCAATAGCATCAGGAGGTCGTCTGCGCCGTCAACATTTGGTCGTAACCGTCGCCTTTCCCAAAACAACGAAGGAGAAACCATGTTCCGCAAATTGCTATCGCCCTTGATTCTCACTGCGTCTGCCGTTTTGTTTGTGTCGGCAGCGTTCGCTCAAATGCCCAACCTCTACGGCGCCCCGATCAACGCCGAAAATGCCAAAAAAGCCGCCGCCGCTGCGTTGGCCGAAGCGAAGAAAAACAACTGGACCATGGCGGTCGCCATCACTGACGGCAACGGCACTCTCGTATTCCTCGAAAAAATGGACGGCACACAAACCGGCAGCGTTGACGTTTCGATCGGCAAGGCGCGTTCGGCTGCATTATTCAAACGGCCATCGAAGGCGTTTCAGGATGTCCTCGCCGCCGGTGGTGACGGGTTGCGCATTCTCGGCTTGCAGGGCGCGGTGCCGATTGACGGTGGACTGCCGCTGTTGATGGACGGCAAGATCGTCGGCGCGATCGGGTTATCCGGCGGTACTTCTGCACAGGATGGTATGGCGGCGAAGGCGGGGGCTGATGTATTGAAGTAAGTGATGAAAAAAAATCAACGCCTTTTTTTCACTGCACCGTCATTGCCGCGCGGGCGGGAATGACGGTGTTTTCAAGAGCGACCCGCACTCACGACGAATAAATCGCCACCAGCATTTCAATGAATCCGCGCGGGTTGATGAACCCCTTGCCCCATTTTTCGTCGAATTGGGCCGACGGATTTGCGGCGAGAATCTCCTCCACTTTCTTGCCCTCTCTCACCAAAGCCTTCACACGCACACTGACCGCAGCAAGCATGTCGCGATAATTTTTCAGGTCAGCCTTGTTCGAGACCGGGCCATGTCCGGGAATAATTTTCGTGTTGTCATCGGCTATCGCAAGCACGCGATCCGCTGCCGCGATGACACCTTCGGGACTGCCACCACTGGAGCCGTCGATGAACGGATACATGCCGCTAAAAAAGGTATCGCCCATGTGAATGACATTGCTTTTTCTGAAATGCACGACGGTGTCGCCATCGGTATGCGCGTTGGGAACGTGGAATCCATATACCTCGTCGCCGTTAAGGTGAAACGTAACGTCGGTCGAAAATGTCACAACAGGCAGCGCAACTTTCGGTGACGGCGCGACCTTCGACTTGAAGAGCGCGATGAATTGCTCTGCCGACATGCGTTTCCTGACGTTGTCGTGCGCCACGATCAACCCGCCTGCCTTGCCCATGATTTCGTTGCCGCCTGTGTGGTCGCCGTGCCAGTGGGTATTGAGAACAAATTTGACCGGCTTGTCGCTGATCTGCTTGAGCGCCGCAAGAATTTTGGGATTTACCGGCGCATATTGATCATCGATGATAAACAGTGCGTCCTCGCCGGCGGAGACACCAATGTTGCCGCCTGCACCGAATAAAACGTAAGTCGTCGGCGAGAGTTTTTCTGTCTTGATTTCGACCTTGTCGAAATTTTGCTGCGCGTGCGCGGTGCCGGGCAACAGCAGGAACGCCATGAATATCGAGCAAATCGGGCTTAAGTAGCGTGACATTTGTGTCTCCAACGAGATTGGCATGCGTGAATTATCGCGGAAATCGCAGCTAAGCGGAATCGGGTGCAGGTAATATGTGGTCATTAACAACTCACGACGGCTAATAATAATGCGACAAATTGGCAAAGCACTGCTGGCGTGGCTGATGTTGCTGATGACCAGTTGCGGTGGCGGTGGTGGCGGCGGTTCGGGTGGCTCAACAGCAAACACGCCCGATCCGGTACCGCCCGCGCCAACCACGCAGGCGACCAACGCACAAATCGAATTGTCACTAGGCACTGTCTTACAAAAACCGGTGTTTCAGTGTGGCACCGGTACCGATTCCGTTTCTGCCGATACGGCCCCGGGCTCAGTGACGGTATTCGAAAGTGGCCCGGTGCGCCCGATCACTTTATCCGCCGATGGCCAGAGGCTTTACGTGACCAATGCGCCCGCGAATTGTCTGGAAATTTATGCAGTGCAAGGCGATACGTTGCGGCTGGCCAGCGCCGTTGCCGTAGGGCTGGAACCGGTCGCCTTGGCTGAGCGCAATGCCAGCGAGGTGTGGGTGGTGAATCATCTTTCTGATTCGGTGAGCATCGTTCGCCTCGATGGTACGCCGCGCGTGTTGCGCACATTGCTTGTCGGCGACGAGCCGCGCGACATCGTTTTTGCGGGCAGCAATCATGACCGTGCTTTTATCACCGCTGCCGCGCGCGGGCAAAACCGGCCGGGTTTTACCAGTGCCAATCTCACGTCGCCATCGCTTGGTCACGCCGATGTCTGGGTATTTAACGCCGCCGCGCTCGACGATTCTCTCAATGGGAACCCGCTCACCATCCTCACACTATTTGCCGATGCGCCGCGCGCATTGGCCGTTTCAGCCGATGGCAGCAAGGTTTACGCGGCGCCATTCATGTCGGGCAACCGCACCACTACGTTGCACCGCGATGCGGTCGGTGCTGCCAAGCCGCTGCCAAACCGCAGCGCCGACAATGTCGTGGCGCCCGCCACCGGTTTGATTGTGCGTTTCGATGGCAGTGCATGGCGTGATGAGGCTGGCACCGATTGGAGCGCCAAAGTCAAATTCACGCTGCCCGATTTCGATCTCTTTGCCATCGATGCGAATGCGACGGTACCAGCCGTCACGACGCAGGTGAGCGGCGTGGGTACGACGCTGTTTAATCTTGCGGTGCATCCAGTCAGCGGCGCGGTGTATGCGAGTAACACGCAAGCGCAAAACCATATTCGCTTCGAAGGTCCGGGCAGCGCGGCAACCACGGTGCGCGGGCGCATTGCGGAAAGCCGTATCAGCGTGGTCAACGTCGCGGCCAATCGCGTCGATGCCGTGCATCTGAATTCGCATCTCGATTTTTCGCTGCCGCAAGGTGCTGCCGTGCTTGCTGCCACCAAAGCCAAAACGCTCGCGCAACCTACTGCGCTGGTGTTCAGCCCGGATGGTGCAACGCTGTATACGGCGGCGTTTGGATCGGCCAAAGTGGCGGCGTTATCGACCGCGTCACTGATCCCCGCCAGTTTCGCGCCCGACGCTGCACAACATATCGCCGTGCCTGCAGGCCCTGCCGGACTCGCGCTCAACGCAAGCGGCTCGCGCCTGTATGTGTACTCGCGCATTGAGCATAGCGTTGCCGTGATCGACACGACGGCAAAAACCGTGCTCGGCAGTGTCAATTTATTTTCGCCCGAAAGTGCCGCCGTAAAGACTGGCCGACAGTTTCTTTACGACGCCACCGACTCATCCGCAAACGGCTCCTCGGCCTGCGGAAGTTGCCACATCTTTGGCGATATGGATCATCTCGCGTGGGATCTCGGTAACCCCGACGATGTGACAAAAAATAACCCGAACGTCTATGTACCGAATGTGCCGAAAACAACACTGCGCTTTCATCCCATGAAAGGGCCGATGGGCACGCAGACTTTGCGCGGCATGCGCGGTAATGGCCCGCTGCATTGGCGCGGGGATCGCACCGGCATCAACCGGCAAACGGTTCGCGGCGCTGTCGAGCCGATAGAAGACGCATCGTTCAAGGAATTCAATCCGGCCTTTGTCGGGCTCGTTGGGCGCGAATCAATGCTGAGTGATTCTCAAATGCAGAGCTTCACCGATTTCGTGATGGCGATCACCATGCCGCCAAATCCGGTGCGTGCGCTCAACAATGTGCTGAACGATACCGAGCAGGCCGGGCGCAATATTTTTCTCAACACCAACACCATCACGCTGCTGGGTAGCTGCAACAACTGCCATACCCTGAATCCCGGCGCTCAGCAATTCGGCACCGCTGGCCTGATGGCGTTCGAAGGTGGACGCGTTACCGAAAATTTCAAGGTGCCACAGTTGCGCAACACTTACCAAAAAGCGGGCATGTTCGGATTCAGCCTTTCGACCGGCGCTGCGACCGGACAACAAATTCGTGGCTTCGGTTTTTCGCATGACGGCAGCGTCGATACGCTCGATTCCTTTTTGAGCGATCCGGTATTCAATTTCCCTGCCCCCGCGCAGACCACGCGCGCGCAAGTCGCTGCATTTGTGCTGGCGATGGATTCTGATCTGGCGCCCATCGTCGGACAGCAAGTGACCTGGCGACCCAATGCCAACGCGGTTATTGAGGCGCAACTCACATTACTGAAAACACAATCCGCCATAACCACGCCGCGCGCGACCTGCGATCTCACCGTGCGTGCGAGTGTAGACGGCGCGATTCACGCGGGGCTGTTGCAAAGCGACGGTACCTGGCTAATGAAGACCGGCGAACGCCTGGCCGAGACAGCCTTGCGTGCGTTGGCGAGCGCCAGTCAGCCGTTGACGTTTACCTGTTTGCCGCCGGGGAGCGGGAGGCGTGCGGCGCTCAATTTGCCGTAATGGTTTTCATAGCATAATTTAATAAAACACTAGCGCTGACGCGGTCTTTGGAGGTATTTGTGCCTGCGAGGCCCGACGGTGCTAGAGTTTTACTATTTTCACTTCAACCCGCCATCAGTGAGCGTCAACGTTCGCTGCATCTTCGCGGCCAACGTCGGATCGTGCGTCACCATCACCAACGCCGTTTTGTACTTCGCGTTGAGTTCGAGAATGAGTTCGAACACATGGTCGGCCGTGCCGCGATCCAGATTTCCCGTCGGTTCATCGGCAAGCACGCAGGCGGGGTGTGTGACGAGTGCGCGCGCGACCGCGACGCGCTGACGCTCGCCACCGGAAAGCTCACCCGGTTTATGCGTGAGGCGATGCGAAAGCCCCGCTTCGCCGAGGATGATTGCGGCACGCTCTTTCGCGTTCGCGGTCGTTTCACCGCGAATGGCGAGCGGAATTGCGACGTTTTCCAGCGCAGTGAATTCCGGCAGCAGATGATGAAATTGATAAACGAATCCCAATGCGCGATTACGCAACCGCCCCTGCTCAACAGCGGAAAGTCTGTCGATGCGCTGACCAAGTACATCGACTTCACCGCTCGATGGCGCATCCAGTCCACCGAGGATATGCAGCAGCGTGCTTTTGCCCGACCCGGATGCACCGATGATGGCGATGGTCTCGCTTTCATTGACTTGCAGATCGATGTTTTTCAACACATCAACAACTGCCGCGCCCTGGCGAAATGTCTTTGAAACCTGCCGACAATTGACGACTGGATTACTCATAGCGCAGCGCCTCCGCCGGATTCACTTTGGACGCGCGCCAGCTCGGATAAAGCGTTGCGGCCAATGCCAGCAGCAATGCAATGACTGCAGTCGTCCAGACATCGTTCCATTTGAGATCCGAGGGCAGCTCGGAAAGGAAATACACTTCCGGGCTCAACACCTTGAAGCCCGCCATGCTCTCGATAAACGGCACGACGACATCGATATTGAGTGCCAGCAATATGCCAGCCACCACGCCGATCAGGGTACCGATCACGCCGATAATGGCACCCTGCACAACGAAGATTTTCATGATCATCCCGGGTGAGGCACCGAGTGTGCGCAATATTGCGATGTCAGGATGTTTGTCGGTGACTACCATCACCAGTGTGGAGACAAGGTTGAAGGCAGCCACTGCGATGATGAGTGCAAGAATGACGAACATCATGCGTTTTTCGATTTCGACCGCGCGAAAATAGGTCTCGTTTTGCTTGGTCCAGTCGGTCACATAACCATCAATGCGCAGCGTGTTGCCAAGTTCACGCGAAACGCTGCGTGCCCGATCCGTATCTTTCAGTTTTACGCGAACGCCGCTCACGTTTTCACCGAGCCGGAACAGCACTTGCGCATCTTTCATGTGCATGAGCGCAAGTGTTGAGTCGTATTCGTAATGCCCGGAACTGAAAATTCCCGAAACCGTAAAGCTGCGAATGCGCGGCACCATGCCAGCCGGCGTAACGCTGCCTTGCGGCGTAATGAGCTGCAGCTTGGTGCCGACACTCACACCGAGTGCGCGCGCCAGTTCGGAACCGAGGATGATGTTGTATTCGCCAGGTTGCAGCGAAGTAATCTGCCCTACTTTCATATCGCGGCCGAGGTCAGCGACTGCATTTTCATCGGAAGGAATGATGCCGCGGACCATCGCACCACGAACGTTCGATGTATAGGCGAGCAATCCCTGTCCATTTACAAATGGCGCCGTCGCGACGACTTCAGGGTTCTTCATGGCTACCTCGCGCACGGTTTGCCATTGATCGAGGCCGTTCTCAAACCCCATGATTTGCACGTGCGCCGAGACCCCCAGAATGCGCGCACGCACTTCTTTTTGAAACCCGTTCATCACCGACATCACCGTGATGAGCGCGGCAATGCCAAGCGCAATGCCGAGCATTGACGCCAGCGAGATAAACGAAATGTAATGATTCTGGCGTTTCGCGCGGGTGTAGCGAAGGCCGATAAAGAGTGAGAGCGGTTGCAAGATGTGGTGAACCGGGGGATTAATGTTGCCCGATGATAAACTAGTTTCATTCTGTCTCCCGCTATGAAATTCCACGTATTCCTCCCTTCCCTGCTCGTTTCGCCAGACTGGTTTGCTGATTCTGTTCCGCCGCGTTTGCCTGCCATCGAGACATTGATGGCGCACGGGGCTTCGCGTATCGGTGGCGAGTGGCCTGATATCCTGCTTTCTTCGTTCGGTTTGCGCGACGCGCAAGGAATCGCCGCGCTCTCGGCACTCGGGGACGAAATTGAGGTCGGCGATCACGGCTGGATGTTTGCAGAGCCCGTACATTTTCAGGCTGATCGGGATACGCTGAACCTGTTGCCATGCTCGCAACTCGACATCAATGCGAGCGAAGCCGCACAATTGATTGATGCTCTCAACGCAAACTTTGCCGATCGCGGCTTGCTGTTTGCCTGCGGCAATTCCGGAAACTGGTACGTTCGATGCGGCGTAGATGAGTTGCCGCAAACGACAACAATTTTTTCTGCGCGGCGTGGCGCCATATTTGAAAAACTGCCGCAATCACGTGGCAAGTTATCCTGGAAGGCGATCCAGAACGAAGCCCAGATGCTGTTCCATTCACATGCGGTCAATGAGGCGCGGGAAACCGCGGGAAAAATGACCATCAACGGGCTTTGGTTTTGGGGAGAAGGCGCGCTACCGACAATGCCAATCGGCTTGAAACCAGCCATTGGCGCGGTGTTTGGCGGGTCAGCCCTGGTCGGTGGACTGGCAAAATGGGTTGATGCGCAATTCGCGCCGATCGCCCAGTTAATGGCTGCCGACACCATCTCGACTGCAAAACACAACCTGCTGGCGATGCACACACTGACGACGCACTTTGAGCGCGGCGACGCAAATGCCTGGCAGGAAGCTGCGCTCAAATTGGACGCGCAATTTTTTGCATTACTTCTCACCGCGCTGCGCGCCGGAACGCTGGACGAACTAATTCTAACGCTGCCGAGAGAACGTGATTCGCTGGTGTTCACAATTAAAAAGCGATCGTTGCGCGGTGTTGCCGGTTGGTGGAAAAACCTCACCCAAAAAAACCACTCCTTTCTGGAATCGTCGCTTGCCTGAAATCGTCACCCGCGAGCGCGACCCTGCCGCTTTCAATGCGCTGCTCGCAGCGAACGTAGACCCACGCATGGCGCGCGTGTACGCCGCGCGCGGCATCGCGTCGGCTGCTGATTTGAATCACGGCTTGCCCGCCCTGCTCCCGCCCGCCCAACTTGCGTTCATTGAAGACGCCGCCCGCCTGCTCGCCGATGCAATCGAGGCGCACAAGCGCCTGCTGATCGTGGCCGATTACGACGCCGACGGCGCAACCGCTTGCGCGGTCGGCATGCGCGCTCTGGCAGCGATGGGCGCGAAAGTGGATTTCATCGTCCCTAATCGATTCGAATTCGGCTACGGCCTCACCCCCGAGATTGTCGCCCTCGCCGCGCAGAGCGGTCCCGACATCATCATCACCGTCGACAACGGCATCGCGAGTGTGGATGGTGTGGCCGAGGCCAACCGGCGCGGCATTCGGGTGCTCGTCACCGATCATCACCTGCCCGGCCAATCGCTGCCGGATGCCGCCGTGATCGTGAATCCCAATCAGGTCGGTGACCACTTTGCGAGCAAAAATCTCGCCGGCGTCGGCGTGATTTTTTATACGATGACTGCACTGCGCACTGAGCTTCGGGCGCGCAATTATTTCGCTGGAAAAACGGAACCGAATCTTGCTGATCTTCTCGACCTGGTTGCACTTGGCACGGTTGCCGATGTGGTGCGGCTCGACCACAATAATCGCGTGCTGGTCGAGCAAGGTTTGGCAAGAATTCGTGCGGGACGCATGTCGCCGGGTATCCGTGCGCTCATGCAAGTGGCCGGCCGCGATCCGGGTCGCGCCTCCACCTACGATCTCGGCTTCGTCGTGGGGCCACGGTTGAACGCAGCCGGACGGCTCGATGATATGTCGCTTGGAATTTCCTGTCTGTTAGCAGATAACGAGCACAGCGCGACCGAGTTGGCCACGAAACTCGATACGCTCAACCGCGAACGGCGTTCGATCGAATCCGAAATGCGGGACGTCGCGTTGGCGTCGCTTGAACACATCGATGTCGGTGCGCGTTATGCGCTGTCAATGTTCGATGCGAGTTGGCATCAAGGCGTCGTCGGTATCCTCGCGTCACGCATCCGCGAAAAATACCATCGCCCAGTGATCGCCTTCGCACAAGACGGCCAGGGCAATCTCAAAGGCTCGGGCCGTTCCATCACTGGTTTTCACATGCGCGACGCTCTCGACCTCGTCACCAAGCGCCGTCCCGAACTCATCAGTAAATTTGGTGGTCACGCGATGTCGGCTGGCCTCACCATTGCCGAATCCGGGATGGCAGATTTTGCGAATGCGTTTGAGGCCGTCGCACGCGAGTTACTCACTCCCGCCGACTTGGCCGAGCGTATCGAAACTGACGGTACGCTCGATGCGGATGAATTGACGTTTGATTTCGTGCAAACGATAGACCGCCAAGTCTGGGGCCAGGGGTTTGCCGCACCATCATTCACGGGGCATTTTCGCGTAATGGAGCAGCGCGTTGTCGGCCAAAAGCATTTGAAACTGAAACTTTCGTTAGGCGGGGCGACCTTCGAAGCCATGCGCTTTGGCTTGGGCGATGCCCTGAACTCTAGCATTGACGCGGTGTTTCGGCCATCGATCAATGAGTTTCGGGGGCAGGCCACGTTGCAGTTGGTGTTGGATTACGTGGCTTAGTGACACGCTCGTCGCGTATAATGCGGAGTGAATTTGCGCACTTGGCAGATGGGTTTACCGCTCGCTAGTGCCATCAGAATAAACCGTGCCCTCGACCCAATCCTTTCCAGAGGTCGAGCCAGCAAAACCAAAAAAACGAATCGACTCACACATGGAAGCAGATCAGCTAAACGCAATTGGCAACCTCATCTCCGACTTGACCACGCGCACGGTCGAGTTGCGGAGGTATCTTTGACTTTGATGCAAAGGTAGAGCGTCTCGCCGAAGTTAACCGGCTGGCTGAGGACCCGGCGGTCTGGAGCGACAGCAAACGCAATCAGGAACTGGGCAAGGAAAAGAAGCTGCTCGATGAGGTTGTCACCACCCTGACGAATCTGGGAAGCGGCCTCTCTGACGCGCGCGAACTCTTTGCGCTCGCCAAGAGCGAAGGTGAAGAAGACACCCTGCTCGCCATCAGCAGCGACACCAACGATCTGCAAAAACTGGTCGTGGATCTTGAATTTCGCCGCATGTTTTCGAACGTGATGGATCCAAACAATTGTTTCATCGATATTCAATCCGGCGCCGGTGGTACCGAAGCGCAGGACTGGGCGAACATGTTGATGCGGCAATATTTACGCTACTGCGAGCGCAAAGGATTCAAGACCGAGCTGCTGGAGGAATCCGCAGGCGATGTCGCTGGTATCAAATCCTGTTCAATCAAGGTCATCGGTCCCTACGCTTACGGTTTTCTGCGCACCGAAACCGGTGTGCACAGGCTGGTACGCAAAAGCCCCTTCGATTCTTCAGGCGGGCGCCACACGTCGTTCGCGAGCTTGTTTGTCTATCCGGAAGTGGATGACTCAATCGACATCGAAATCAATCCTGCGGATTTGCGTATCGATACCTTTCGCGCTTCCGGCGCGGGTGGCCAGCACATCAACAAAACCGATTCCGCGATTCGTATCACCCACGCGCCATCGGGCGTAGTGGTGCAGTGCCAGAATGATCGTTCGCAGCATCGCAACCGCGCAGAGGCAATGCTGATGTTGAAAGCGAAACTCTATGAGCTGGAAATCCGCAAGCGCCAGGCCGATCAACAGAAACTGGAAGATTCCAAAACGGATATTGGCTGGGGACACCAGATTCGTTCGTATGTGCTGGATAATTCGCGCATCAAGGATTTGCGTACCAATGTTGAAGTGGGCAATACCAAGTCGGTACTCGATGGCGATTTGGATGTGTTCATTGAAGCTAGTTTGAAACTGGGCGTTTAGCATCACAAATTTATTACGAGTCGAAACATCATGTCCGAACAAAACCAGACACCGCCGACACCAGACGAAAATTATGTGATGGCAGAACGTCGCGCAAAGCTGAAAGCGTTGCGCGAAACAAGCCCGAACGGTATCGCGTTTCCGAACGACTTCCGTCCCGAGCACGTCGCTGCGGATTTGCATGCGACGCACGGTACGAAAACCAAGGAAGAACTCGAAGCTGCCACGCCGATAAACGTCGTGGTTGCAGGTCGCATCATGTTGAAACGCGTGATGGGAAAGGCCAGTTTCGCGACGATTCAGGATGCATCAGGTCGCATGCAGCTTTATGTCACGCTCGATGCAGTGGGTGCGGACGCCATGGAAGCGTTCAAGCATTACGATCTCGGCGATATCGTCGGCGCGACAGGTACCTTGTTCAAAACCAAGACCGGTGAATTGTCGGTGCACGTTAAATCGGTGCGCCTCATCACCAAATCGATCCGCCCCCTGCCGGAAAAATTTCACGGCCTCACCGATACCGAGCAGCGCTTTCGCATGCGCTATGTCGATTTGATCGTAAACCCCGAAGTGCGCAGTACCTTTGTGGTGCGCTCGAAAATCGTCCAGACGATGCGCGAATTCATGGTGAGTCACGGCTATCTCGAAGTCGAGACACCGATGATGCATCCGATTCCCGGTGGTGCCGCCGCGCGGCCATTCAAGACGCATCACAACGCACTCGATATGGAATTGTATTTGCGCATCGCACCTGAGCTGTATCTGAAGCGCCTGGTTGTCGGCGGTTTTGAGCGCGTGTTCGAGATTAACCGCAATTTTCGCAATGAAGGTATTTCGGTTCGCCACAATCCAGAATTCACGATGATGGAGTTCTACATTGCCTGGCGCGATTATGAGCACCTGATGCAATTTACCGAAGACATGTTTCGCGATATCGCCACCAAGGTACTTGGCAAGACGCTCGTCGCGTATCAGGGCATGGAAATCGATTTCGGCAAACCGTTTGATCGCCTGACGATGGTGGAAGCGGTAAAAAAATATGCGCCTGATTTGGCAGGGATCGATTTCAACGATGCAGCGACATTGCTAAAACACATCCGCGCCAATGGTGAAAACGCGAAGGAAACCGACACCATCGGCACCTTGCAACTGAAGCTGTTTGAGGCCGCCGCCGAGTCAAAACTGATCCAGCCGACATTTCTCGTTTCGTATCCGGCAGAGACATCACCGCTGTCACGCCGCAACGACAAAAATCCTGCAGTCTGTGATCGTTTCGAGCTTTTTATCGCTGGGCGCGAGATCGCGAATGGTTTTTCAGAGTTGAATGACCCTGAAGACCAGGCCGAGCGATTCATGGACCAAGTGCGGCAAAAAGACGCGGGCGACGCTGAAGCAATGCACTACGACGCCGACTATGTTCGTGCACTCGAATACGGCCTGCCACCGACGGCCGGCGAAGGTATCGGCATTGATCGCCTCGTCATGCTGCTCACCGATAGTGCGTCGATTCGGGAAGTGATCCTGTTTCCACAAATGCGGAACGGCGACCTGTAAACGCGTAGCGCGCTTTCAGCGTTATGATAGAAACATCAAATCGTAAATCGAGAGGAACACCATGAAAATGATGAAATTTATTTTAATCGGATCGACATTTGTCTTTGCACTTTTTGCCAATACAGCGTTCGCAAAATGCGATAACTGCGGCAGTGTTACCGACATCAAGACTGTGCAGATCAAGGGCGAAGGCACCGGCCTGGGCGTAGTGGCTGGCGGTGTTCTCGGCGGCGTATTGGGCCATCAGGTCGGCGCCGGTCGCGGTAAAGATGTGGCGACGGTCGCGGGTGCGGCAGGCGGCGCGTATGTAGGCAATCAGGTCGAGAAAAACGCGAAATCCAAAACGCAGTACCAAGTGATCGTAAAACTCGAAACCGGTGAGTCGCGCACCTTCACGTTTAGTGCCGCCACCGCTTACAAGGTCGGCGATAAAATCAAGATTGTCGACAACAAGCTGACGCGGCTGTAATTGCTGCTGTTTTTCCAACGGGGACTTTTAAGAAACCTCCGTTCGTGAAACGTGAGGCAGAGTGTTTCGTTGCCATTTCTAACGGAAAACTCAAGCACTGGCGCGGCTTTCGGAGCGATTTATGCCTGAAATGCGCGCCAGATGGCGTTCTACGCAGTAACGTGTTGCGTGATGAAGCTAGTAAACCTCTGATTAAGCTTCCGACGGGTCTCTGTCGTCGGCATTCCTGCCGATTTTTTCATTCGTCGCAGTAACACTCGCCTGCGCAGCAACGCGTGGTGTGGTCGTCACCACATCGCCGTTCTGCGCGCGATGCACCAGCGCCCTGTCAATCAACACCAGCGCAAGCATCGCCTCGGCAATCGGTGTTGCGCGGATTCCTACGCAGGGATCGTGTCGGCCGTGCGTATTGATCACCACCGGGTTCCCGCCCTTGTCGATGGTTTGACGATCAAGGCGTATCGACGATGTTGGTTTGATTGCAATCGATACAACAACGTCCTGCCCGGTGGAAATTCCACCGAGCACACCGCCGGCGTTGTTCGACAGAAAACCTTCTGGCGACATTTCATCGGAGTGATCGGTGCCTTTCTGCTCAATCGAGTGAAAACCCGCGCCGATCTCCACGCCCTTCACGGCGTTGATACCCATCATCGCGTGCGCGATTGCCGCATCGAGCCGGTCATAAATCGGGTCGCCCCAGCCCACAGGCACACCGCTCGCCACCACGTTGACGCGCGCGCCGCAGCTCTCGCCCGATTTGCGTAAACGATCCATGTAGGTTTCAAGTGCAGCAATCATGCCGGTATTGGCTGCGAAAAAAGGATTCTCGTGAACCGCATCCCAGGTCTCAAACGGAATTTTGTTTTCACCAAGTTGCGAAAGATGGCCGCGAATCACCACTCCGAATTTTTCATTGAGCCACTTTCTGGCCACCGCGCCCGCCGCGACCGTAGGCGCCGTCAGGCGCGCGGATGAGCGCCCGCCACCGCGATGGTCGCGAATACCGTATTTTTGTAAATAGGTGTAGTCGGCATGACCGGGGCGAAAACTCTCGGCGATATTGCCGTAATCCTTGCTGCGCTGGTCTTCATTGCGTATCAGCAGCGCAATCGGTGCGCCGGTCGTCTTACCTTCAAATACGCCCGACAATATTTCAACGCGGTCTTCTTCGCGCCTTTGCGTAACGTGCCGCGATGTGCCGGGCTTGCGTCGATCCAGATCGGGTTGAATATCGTCGACCGACAGTCCCATTCCCGGCGGACAGCCATCGACCACGCAACCGATCGCCGGACCGTGGGATTCGCCAAAATTGGTGACCGTGAAAAGCTTGCCGAGAGTGCTTCCGGACATGGGGATTCGTAGATAAAAAGTTGCGACGAGTGTAGCACGCAGCCCTACTACTTTTTGTGCCGACGCGTTATAGTAAAGCCGCAGCAAGCAATGAAAGCACCCTCTGATAACCCTGCACGGAGCGTCCACGATGAGCAAAGCCAAAGACACGAAGAAAATGACGAAGAAGGAACCAAGCAAAACGCCGAAGGAAAAAAAGGAAGCCAAGAAGCTGAAGAAAGAAGAAAAGAAGCGCTCGTAATCGGTTTACCTTATTCGATTTCTTTCGCAGCAGATCACTGCTTACTCCATCATTCCCGCTTAGTTATGTAACCTACGCGGGAATGACGTCATTTCGCGGTTTTCTGGTTTGTTTGTTTTCTAAAACGCAGCGGGACAAAAAATGCTCACCGTTCACCATCTGAACAACTCCCGCTCGCAACGCATTATCTGGCTGCTGGAAGAACTTGGCGTGGCGTACGAAATAAAACGCTACGAACGCGACAAGCAAACCATGCGTGCGCCCCCGGAATTGCGCGCAGTGCATCCACTGGGCAAGTCACCGGTGGTCACTGATGGTGACGTAACGGTCGCCGAATCTGGCGCGATTATCGAGTATCTGGTCGAACGCTATGGCAAGGGGGGGCTCATCCCCGCCGCGGGCACACCCGAGCGACTTCGCTATACCTACTGGCTCCATTTCGCTGAGGGCACCGCCATGCCACCGCTGGTGATGACGCTGGTGTTTAACCGTCTCGAGATAGAGCCGATGCCTTTTTTCGTGAAGCCAATTGCGAAAAAAATATCGGCAGCGGTCAAAAATTCATTCCTCAATCCGGAGATCATGCAGCAACTGGACTACATGGAAGCCGAGATCGCCAAGACCGGCTGGTTCGCGGGTGCCGAATTCAGTGCGGTCGATATCCAGATGAGTTTTCCACTGGAGGCTGCCGCTTCGCGTGGCGGTTTGGGTGCGAGCCATCCCAAGCTGATCGATTTTCTGAAAAGAATCCATGCACGGCCCGAATACAAGCGTGCGTTGAAGCGTGGCGGCCCTTATGAACTATTGAAGTGAAACATCCCGCCGAATGAGATATATCGCCTTCCTTCGCGCCATCAATGTCGGTGGTCATGTTGTGAAGATGGAAGTGTTGCGGGAGCACTTTGCGTCTCTCGGCTTTTCCAATGTGGAAACTTTCATCGCCAGCGG
>JANYFH010000089.1 GCA_025362705.1 Betaproteobacteria bacterium | reverse complement strand
CCGTGATGCGACATCAGGCACGCCTTGCGATCGCGTAACGCAAAGAGCACGTGTTCCGATAATTCCTGCGTGCCGAACGTCGCATAGGCTGCGCAGCGGATATCGCTGCCACCGGCAGCAGCGACCATGTAATGGAACGGCGGGATGCCGCGATCCATACAGGCGAGGGTGGTGGCGTAGGGCGCGTGTGTGTGCATGATGGCATTCACATTGTCGGCACCCGAGGCGTAAATATCCCGATGAAACCGCCATTCGGAAGAGGGCAGTACCTCTCCCGCATGCGTGCCATCCATATTCACCGCAACAATTTGCTCGGGTTTCGTTTCTTCGTACGGTATGCCGGTGGGTGTGATCAGAAAGCCCTCATCCGTGCGCGCGCTCACATTGCCCGATTTGCCCTGGTTGATGCCGAGCTCATTCATGCGTTGTGCGATGTGAATGATCTCGTTACGCAATGCCTTGTGCGGCAGGTGATCGAGTTGCAGAAATGACATTGCTAATCCTCAATTGCCGTCGCAAGTTGCGCTGGCGCAAATACACCGTGCTCGGTGATGATGCCGGTGACGAGTCGCGCCGGTGTGATGTCGAAAGCGGGATTGAATACCGGCGTTTTATGATCAAGAATAAGCACTGGCGCACATTCCAGAGCATTATTGCCCTGCAAGCCAATAACAGAGCGCACTTCCGTATCGGAACGTTCCTCAATCTCGATTTGCCTGAACGCGTCGTTCAACGTAGCGTCGATAGTGGAATTTGGCAGTGCCGCATAAAACGGGATTGCGTTGTCGTGCGCGGCGAGTGCCTTCAGGTAGGTGCCGATTTTGTTGGCAACATCGCCGTTTTTCGACACGCGATCTGCGCCGACGAGCACCATGTCCACTCTGCCGTGCTGCATCATGTGGCCGCCCGCATTGTCGACGATGTAAGTATGCGGCACGCCATGCCCGCGCAACTCCCACGCGGTAAGCAATCCCTGATTGCGTGGCCGTGTTTCATCCACCCATATGTGCACGGGGACGCCGGCATCGTGTGCCTTGTAAATGCACGCGAGTGCGGTGCCCCAATCCACCGTCGCCAACCAGCCGGCATTGCAGTGTGTGAGGATATTGACTGGGCGCCGCAGTTTTTCATGCAAGGCGCGAATGACGTTGAGGCCGTGATTGCCGATGGCCTCGTTCGCGGCAACGTCGCTATCAGCGAGTTTGCGCGCAAATAACCAGGCGGCATCGGCGCGCCGATGATGCGGCTGGATGGACACGTGTTGTTTCACAGCGGCGAGTGCCCAGGCGAGATTCACCGCCGTGGGACGCGTCACTTTGAGCATTTCAACCGATTCGTTTAGTGTCTCGTCGCTCGCATTTTGCTGCATGGCCATCGCCATGCCGAACGCTGCGGTGACGCCAATCAACGGGGCGCCGCGCACCTGCATGGATCGAATTGCCTGCGCGACCTCGCTGCAATTCACAAGCGTCAGTGTCTCGAATACAAAAGGCAGACGGGTCTGGTCGATGATGTGGACGACACGTTTCGCGTCGTCGCTACAGATGCTGCGGTAGGCTTTGCCGTTGACGTTCATGACGCGAAGTTTATGCGATTTTCAGCAGTTGATTGCGGCATAACGCCTTTCGATTTGTACGCTAAGATGGAAATTCCCGTTCCTCTCATAGTGTTTGCACGCGGTCTTCATTTCCCGCAAGTCATCCAGTTGACCCTTATGACACTTACCCAAGTCCGTCGCTTTGCAATGTCGCTTCCGGAGGTCACCGAGGAGCCGCACTTCAATTATTCTTCGTTTCGCGTGCGTGGCAAAATCTTCGCCACAGTGCCGCCGGAAGGTGAGCATCTGCATGTTTTTGTGTCGGAAGAAGAACGGGAAATCGCACTTGCTCTTGAGCCCGCGTTTCTCGAAAAGCTCTATTGGGGAGTGCGTGCTGTGGGCTTGCGCGTAACTCTCGCCAAAGCAAAGCCGCGCTTAGTCAACAAACTGTTAGCCCAGGCCTGGTCGCGCAAGGCGCCGAAGAGTTTGCACGCAACAGCGGTGGAAATTTCAGGCCGAGCCAAGCGCGCGTAGTACGCGCGCCATACACGCGGGTTGGGGAATGCGCATTCTACGTTCGCGTATGCCTGTAAGTCGCGCCAATGCTCGCTCCAACCAAATGCGTAAATCTATCCTCCCTTGCACAGACGGCACTTGAACGCCGCTGCACCTGCTGATTGGCCGATGCGCTGATCGATCGTTGCAAATGTCAGGCCCAAGCCCTGCGCACGGCTGCCGAGGAACAAACCGCTAACGCTGTAGGTATCGATTGAGCCGGTTTGGCCGGTACCTACGACTACCCACGTGCCGGCATTGCGCGCCGTGATGGAGAAACCAAATTCGCCGGAACGCGATGAAATTGGCGTCCCATCCGCAATAGGCAGCCCATATGAAATGCCACCGACCTTGTATGAGATCGCGCCGCCGATGGTGCGTGCGACAAAATCAACACCCAATGCGCCATTGATGAACTGGCCGGCATTGCCTTGTCCATCGGTAGGGCGGGTGCCGCCGACGTAGTCGTAGTTGCTGGCGCCTGCACCAATCAGTGCTACCGGGCGCGCAAATACTGATACCGGTGTAAGGTTTCCGTAAATAAAATGCACGCCCGTGGCCGGGTTCGATATTTGGCCATTTAACTGGACGAATGCGTCGGGCGTCCACCGCCCCCATACGACCGCGCCGTCACCGATTGTCTGGCCGCCTTCGATGACCGTCGCTGTGCCGCGGCTTCCGGCAATCTCGCCGCCCTTGAGGCTGAATTTTTCGAGTATGCCCTTACTGCCATCGATGACGATAATCGTGTCTTTGCCGCCGTCGGAGAGTGCCCGTTCGAATGTATCCGAAGCTGTTGCTACACCGGCGCCCAGCCCTGCACCCAGAATGCTGACGTTGCCAAATTCGTCACGCAATTCTGTGACCGAGACCGTGGAGCTGGCTTTGGCAAGTCCGGAATTGAGCGTGTTCAATGCTGTAGTGTTGATGCGAACAGCGGATGCCACCACGAGAGCCACAGCCGCCTTGGACTGCCGCGTATCATCTGCCCCCCCACTCGCCCGCGCAAGGGCTTCGCGCTGGTCTTCACGTCTGCGCCGCGCCTCCAGCCGGTCCCGCAGGAACCCCGGTCGGCCACGCAGAGTTTGCGGAATTGTATTTGCATCGGCAACGTAGAAATATTCGTCCACGCCAAATTCGCGTCCCCCGGCTTTGTTGGCGATGGCCACACGACCCTCGAGTACACCCCCGTAATTGCCGTCCGCCGCCAGCGATCCATCCGACTCGAAACAATCCTGCTGACATACCACCAGATTGTAATGGGTGCCGCGAATCCCTACGGTGGCGATCGGTGTCCTGACACGATAGCTTTCGCGTTGCGATTTGCCGATCAAGCCGGTAATGGTTCGCATCCCGCCGCGCAGCAGACTGAAAAAGGCGGCCGAAGTGGCTTCCTCCCGATCCGAAAAACGATATTCATCGATCCGAAAAATGCTTTTTTGTCGTAACGAAACTATTGCCTGGTCTGAAAAGCGGATCTGCGCGTTGCTAAATTCGCCCAGTTGAATGACATCGCCGGTTTCAACGGACGAACCGGTATCCAGAATCACGCGTCGTCCGCCACGTTCCGCACTGACCTCGCCCACCGCGACCAGTACCCGCCCGACTGATTCGGCGAGTGCGACTTGAATACTGGCGAGGCATAGTACGCCTGCCAGGAGGATTCTCGATCTCATGAGCATCTCCAGAGGGAAAGATGTGATTCCGTGTTAACGGAAATGCAATCACTTGTAGTCATAGCGGACTTTCACCTGCGCCGTGCGGCGCTTGTATGTGTAGAGAGCGAGGTTGGAGCGGTTGCGCGAATCCAGATATTCCGTCCGTACGCTCCATGCCGGCGTGAGCAGATACGTTGCAGAAATGTCATATGCAAGATAATCGTCACTTCTGGTTGTCAGCAACAGGGGGTCCGGTGCGCGATAGTCGCTTCTTAAAAAGGCAACGCCTGCGTTAAACGACAATGCTGAAAATGGTGAAGCACTCATCGCTGCACGCACACCATACAAATCACGCGAGAGATCCTGATGGTCGGAATACTTGTTTGACTCGCGTGCACCCGACAGCGAAAAATCGAAACCAGGCCGCCACCACGATGCGAATTGCTGACGGTAACCCACCGTCAGCGAATAATAATCGGCATCGCGAATCACGTTGGCACCTGCGTAATCAAACCTCGCTGCTTGAAGGCCGCTGGTGAATACGCTGTCGGCACTGAGTTGATATCCCCAGTCGCCATTGACGCTGCTTGTATTTCGATAGCGGCTATTGTTCAATAATTGCGACGATCCGCCCAGCGTAAAGCGATAGACGTTTGCGTCCGATGTGAGATTAAGCCCTGTGGACAGCGCATAGTCGTTTTCGTTAAATGCATCGGTGTCCTGGAATCTTTTGACATCAACCGCGCCGCCACCAAATGCGCTCAGGTTTTTGTACAACGGCGTTGAAACCTGTCCGCCCAAACTGACACTCTTAAATCGATCGGGTTTCGCAAGTGCACTATCCGCCAGGGTCACAGTCCCGAATACTGGCAGGTTGATAACAGAATCCGCAACACCTGACACCGGGTTGCTGTCATGCCCGCCGCCAAGCTCAAGATAAAAAGAAGCAACGGTCGAGTATTTCGATGCGCGCGCCTTGATGGCATCCAGATATTCATTAACGACTTTTGCGACATCAGCGGACGGCTTGCTTAGCAGCATCGCTTCAAATTCTTCGCGGGAACGTGCGTCGTCACCGATTAAAAAATATCCGCGCGCCAATTCAATCCGCGCATTGTCATTTTCGGGAAAATTCAGTAAATAGCGTTCGAGTGCCAGCACACCAGTCGACGGCTGGCCACTATTTATTGCGGCCACGCCGAAAAAAAAATCAAACCGCGGATTGCCAAGCAGGCTCTCAAAATGCAAACCCTGCTGGTACGCTTCCTGCGGCTTGCCTTGTTCAAGAAGCAATTTCATATCGTCCGCTGGCGATGCTTCAACCAGGAATGGACTGCATGCGAACGCGACCCCGATCGCCATGATGAATCGATGAATTCCTGCATCCCTTTTCATATCGTTCCCGTCGCCTGGATAGCCGTTAGATTGGCTTCAAAGTTGATTGTGTTTGCATCGTAACATGGCAGTTCAGTTGTGTCTTTTGCAATGAAACCACGCCCCAAAATCTTTTGCCTATACGGTTTGCTCTCACCAGCGTTGGTTGCGTGATGGGCATTCCCGTCCCGTTATCCCACTCTCCCGGCGCGCCGGTGTGTTTGTCCCGGTGTTCGAAGCAGTAGTTTTCGGGATCGGTTGGCTAGTCGACACCAATCAATTTGCACAAGTCGAGGAAATGCAACTGCGTGATGGCTCTCTTGGAGAGTGTGTTGCCTTTCCACTCGGCGATGAATTCGGTTGGAATCATATTCCACAGCTATTGGTGGTATTGCGGAGCGAAAGACTAGCATTGGTGCGGTGTACAGAGCATAAATATCCGGGAATGCGCGCTGGTACTGGAGTCTAGCCATCACGCGCCATAGCAGTATGATGCGGGTCACATGAAATTTTCCGTTCTCGACCAGTCCCCCGTCTCCCTCGGCAAGAGCCAGCACCTCGCCATCCAGGAAAGCCTCGCGCTCGCGCGCCACTGCGACCAACTCGGTTACCACCGTTACTGGCTGTCCGAACATCACAATAGCGATAGCATCGTCGGCACCGCACCGGAAGTGTTGATGGCGGCGATCGCCGCGACGACCACGCATATTCGCGTTGGCAGTGCTGGCGTGATGTTGCCGCATTATTCGGCGCTGAAAGTGGCCGAGCAGTTTCGTGTGCTCGAAGGCATCGCCCCCGGGCGCATTGATCTTGGCGTCGGACGTGCGCCGGGATCGGATCGCGCGACGGCGCTGGCGTTGAATCCGTATCAGAATGCGGCCGAAGAATTTCCGCAGCAGGTGCTGGATTTGCAGGCGTGGGTGTCTGGTCTTCCGCTCGAAAGTGGACATGCGTTCGGTGGGATCAAGGCGCATCCGCTGGGAACCACCAGTCCACAATTGTGGATTCTGGGCAGCTCCGACTACGGCGCGCAACTCGCGGCGCATTTTGGGCTACCGTACGCGTACGCGTATTTTTTCACCGAGGGTCGCGGCACCGAGCAGGCGCTTGAGCTGTATCGCCATCTCTATCGACCAAGTGAGCGTTACCCTATGCCGCAAGCGACCATTTGCGTTTGGGCGCTGGCTGCAGAAACTGAAGCCGAGGCGCGACGCCTGCTGATGACGCGCGAGCATTGGCGGGTTGGTTTTGAAAAAGGGCTGCGCACGCCACTGGTATCGCCGGATGACGCAGAAGCGGCCCACGCCGCGTACACCGACGCCGAGCGCGCGACGATTGAATTGCTGCGAACCAAAGCTATTGTTGGCACCGCATCGCAAGTTGCTACGTGCTTAAACGAACTCGCGGCGAAATTCGCGCTCGATGAAATCGTTATCAACACCTGGACGCACGATCCCGTCGCGCGCCATCGTTCATACGAGTTGCTCGCCAGCGAGTTTGGCCTGCGCTTGTAGGCCGGGTTGCTCCAGCCGGTCTGGTCGGCGTTACGGAACTCAATCAGCACCCCGTCATTCCCGCGAATGACGAAACCACTATTGCCGGTCTGCGCCTGTGGCAGGTGTGAACAATACGCAACAGCAATCCGTAGAAGGCAGGGAAAGTTGCGACCGTTTGATATGTATCAAATGGCACCCATAAGCGGGCGCGTAGTTTGTGATTGTGTCAAGTAACCACAATCAATCGCGCTACGTATATATGCCGACGCACGGCGGATCAATATCCGCAGGAACAGAATCGCCGTGCCTATAACAACACAAGGAACAACATCATGACCTCACGCCTGCTCATCCTCGCAGCATCAACAGGAATGTTTTTTGCTGCGAACGCCAATGCCGAAGCTGTCGACGCCGCTGCTGCAGAGGCGCTGGCAAAGAAAAGCAAATGTTTTACCTGCCATAGCGTCGACAAAAAGAAAGACGGCCCTTCATTCAAGGAGACGGCCAGTAAGTACAAAGGCAAGCCGGATGCCGAATCAAAACTTTTTACACACATGACCACGAACCCGAAGGTCAAAGTGGACGGCAAGGAAGAGACCCACGAATCGCCAAAAACCAAGAGCGATGCCGAAATCAAGAACCTCGTCGCATGGATTCTTAGCCGCTGATGACCTCAGTATAGAAAATAGAGGAACTTCGTCATGATCAAGGCTATCTGGGCTGCTTTCAAAGCGAGGTACCCCTCACGCTTCAAGTCATTTTTGGTGTTAGGCGGTATGGCATTTTGCGTCTTCATGGTTAGCGCCCTCCTCATCACCGGCGGTGCACTCGGCTTGGCGTGGACCGAAACCGAGCAGTTCTGCACCGGCTGTCACGAAATGCGCGACAACGTCTACGCCGAGTACAAAGGCACTATCCACGACACCAATCGCACGGGTGTGCGTGCCATTTGCTCTGATTGTCATGTGCCGCGCCCGCCGATTGATCTCATCAAACGCAAGATGGCCGCGAGTTTCGAGGTCTGGGGCCACTTGACGGGTGTGATCGATACCAAGGAAAAATTCGAGGCACACCGCGCCAAGCTCGCGCAAAACGTATGGCGTCGCATGAAAGCAACCGACTCGTTGGAATGTCGTAATTGCCACCATGCCGAGAAGATGAATTCGGATCTCCAATCTGAAAAAGCCAAGGCTCGGCACGTGAGTGCAAAGGCAAATGGCAAGACCTGCATCGATTGCCACTTTGGCATTGCCCACCACGAGCCCGAAGGCCCGGGTCCGGCTGAAATGAAAATGGATTAAGACATTGTCGTTGCGCAGAAATGATTGATTGGCCTAATCGAAACAAAGGACAGAGCATGAAAACAATCAGGAGCATCTCCCACCCAATGCGCTTTGGGCTCGCGTTCTTCGCCGGCGTATTCCTGACTCTGTCGGTCGCGTCTGCGGCAGAGCCTGCGCTGAAACCTGCAGCATCTGCCAAGGACATTGTGCTCAACGGCGACGCAAAATGCACCAAATGCCATGACGAAAGTGACGATGCCAAGCTCCTCGCGATCGGCAAAACGCGTCATGGCACCAAGGCCGACGGTCGCACGCCATCTTGTGTGAGCTGTCACGGTGAGAGTGACAAGCACGTCAACAAGCCCGAAGGTGTGAAGGATCGACCGAGTCCCGATGTGCTCTTCAAGGGCGGCCATAAATCGGAGGCGGCGGCGCAAAGCGGCGCTTGTTTGTCGTGCCACGAGAAAGACGCGCAACGCTCGCATTGGGCTGGCAGCACCCACGAAAGTCGTGATGTTTCCTGTGCGAATTGTCACCAGGTGCACGCCGCGCACGACAAGGTGCGCGACAAACGCACCCAGCCGGAAGTGTGTTTTGCCTGCCACAAAAAGCAACGCACCGAAGTTAATCGTCCTTCACATCACCCGGTACTGGAAGGCAAGGTCTCTTGTTCTGATTGTCACAATGCCCACGGTTCGGTTGGGCCCAAACTGATGAAGCGCGATAACGTGCTCGACACCTGCTACCAATGTCATGCCGAAAAACGCGGGCCATTCGTGCACAACCACGCACCGGTCACGGAAGATTGCACGATCTGCCATAACCCGCATGGGACGGTAGCGGAAAGCATGTTAAAGGTGCGGACGCCTTTCCTCTGCCACCAGTGCCACACCCCGCACGGCGGATTTATCCCTCAAATCAAAGGGGCTCAAGTTCCCGGTCTTGCACCGACGACGCCGAACGGCCTTGGCAAAGGGACCACCAACGTCACGCAGGGGCGAGCCTGCATGAACTGCCACACCGAGGTGCACGGAAGCAACAATCCGAGCGCGACGAATCCAACCCCGCAATTCATGTTGCGTTGAGAGAGGGACATTAAAAATGAAAGCGTCCAAACAAAGTCGTGGTGTGGTTCCAACGATTCTCACCATGGCCGTGCTCGCCGC
>JANYFH010000077.1 GCA_025362705.1 Betaproteobacteria bacterium | reverse complement strand
AGGCGCGAACCCGGTGCCGCCCGCCATAAAAATAATCGGTTTGTCCGAATCTTCACGCAGAAAAAATGTGCCGAGCGGCCCCTCGAAGCGAAGTATGGCGCGGTCGCGCATTTCGTTGAATACATAATTCGTGAATTGCCCACCGGGAATCAGACGCATATGCAGTTCCACAAATTCATCGTGATGCGGTGCATTGGCCATGGAGAAACTGCGCCGCTTGCCATCCTTGAGCAATATATCCAGATACTGACCCGCCATGAACTGCAAGCGCTCCTGCGCTGGAAGCCTGAGAGAAAGGATGGCTACGTCGGGAGCCACTTTTTCCTTCTTTTCAACGCGGCAAGGTAGCGTGCGGATTTGTATATCACCCGTGCCGCCGATTTCCTTCACATTGAGTGTCATATCCGATCGTGGTTTGCCGACGCAAAGTAACGCTTTTCCCTGGGATTTTTCTTCTGGCGTCAGGGTGCGTTCCTGATAAACGCCGTAATCGAATTCACCCGAGACGATACTGCCTTTGCACGAACCGCATGCCCCATTGCGACAGCCGTAGGGCAGGCCGATGCCCTGGCGCAGCGCTGCCTCAAGTACAGTCTCGTCGACTGTTACACGGAATGTATTGCCGGAAGGGGTCAGGGTGATTTGGTATTCGTTGGTCATTTCGGTTTCGTGCTCTTTATGCTCTAGTCTCTATACTGACGTGCCAAGATGAAAAAAATCCAGGATATTCTCATTGCAGGGTTCGGTGATATCGGCAACCGCGTCGCCGAAAAGCTCCGTGGTTCCCGACATTATCGGGTCAAGGCACTCGTCCGAAAGATCAGCAAACTATTACGCCATCCAAAAGCCGCCAGGTCTCATGGTGTCCAATTCTTGCGAGGCGATTTAAGCAACTTGCGATCATTGCAAAAATTATCCGGAATCGCTGAAACGATCCTGCATTTTGCCCCACCACCCAGCGCCGGAAAACATGATGCCCACACGCAACATCTACTTGCCGCATTGAGTGTCGACCGGAGCTCCGCCCATCGCCGCTACCATAACAACTGCCCCCGATCCGTACCTACGCGACCGGGGATGCTACCACGGCGAATTATCTATATCAGCACCACTGGCGTTTACGGAAACTGTAACGGTGAGTGGATCAATGAAACACGGCCAGTAAAGCCTGAATCGGCGCGGGCTCTCAGGCGAGTTGACGCCGAGCGTCGTTTACAAAAATGGGGGAGGCTGCACTGTGTCTCAATCACCATCCTGCGTGCGCCCGGTATTTATGCAGAAGACCGCCTGCCGCTGAACCGGCTGCAACGCCAGACCCCGGTGCTTAGGCCTGGGGACGACGTCTTCACCAACCACATTCATGCCAACGATCTCGCCAGTGCTGTCATCAGTGCGATGCGGCAACGATGGCCAAAGCAGTACCGAGTATTCAACGTGGTAGATGATAGCCAATTGCGGATGGGCGACTATTTCGATCAAGTGGCTGACGCTTTTGGCTTGAAGCGTCCTCCACGAATAAGCCGCCTGGATGCTGAACGGGAAGTCGCTCCAACGCTGCTCAGTTTCATGCGTGAATCGCGGCGCATAGACAATACGCGAGCCAAGCGTGAGCTGAAATTAGTCCTGCAATACCCAACGTTGACCAGTCTTTTGCATAGCGTGCAACGGTCTACGCAAACCTTGCCGGACTAACGTTCGCGGCGAAACTCGCCTTCAATTACGCTGCCGCGGTCAGGCCCCTGCGCTGGCGATGCCGCACGATCATTGCGTGCCTGCGCGTACTGGTACGCTGGCTCGCGAATTGGCAGCAACAGTAGCACCAGAGCCATGACATCGGAAATGATGCCGGGGAAAATCAGCAATAACCCGGCAACGACGGTACGGAAACTATCGATGATTGCTGTAAGCGAAAATTGGCCCCGGGACAATTCACCGGCTAAACGCGTGACCAGGGAAAATCGCGCTTGCTTGATCAAGACGATGCCCGCGATGGCCGAGAACAACAACCACGCGATCACCCAGCCACCGTGTCCCTGGCCGAGCCTGTACAAGACCGCGCCTTCCAGTAATGGGAAACCCATTAGAATGCCGAGAATCAAGAGCCGCATTGCCGATTCCTTACTTTCGAAAATTCAAATTCTTTCAACTTTTCGCTTCCCGCTGATGTCTACTTGTAGCGATGCCTATTGAAGTTGGGGCACTTCGCACAATTACTACACTACCCGACCATGGTAGAAGTGTAAAGATCGCTGAGTCATTGTTGCAACAGTGTATTTGTCTCTTCGACGCGCTGGAAATGCTTGCGTTCCCGTTTTGGCAAATTTTGGCTGTTTATTTTCGATTGGATCTTTCTTGAGATTAAGTAAACGAGCGATATCACGATGCTGGTGCCTTGCACCGATATTACTTTGGGCGTTAGCGACAGGCCCGCAACGGGCCCTTGCCGGTGGGTTAACCGTACCCATAGGATCCAACGCCGAGCCGGAATTGCTGGAACCAACGCGCGCGTTCCAACTTTCCGCATGGCTGAAAGACGCCAAAACCGTGGAGTTGCAGTACAAAATTGCCGATCGATATTTCTTGTACCGAAGCAGATTCAAGTTTGCGATCGAACCCGGGTCGTCGGCAAAATTGGGTAGGGCAAAGCTCCCCAAGGGAAAGTTGAAGCAGGATCCCACTTTTGGACGCGTGGAGACATATCGCAACAGTGTGCGCATACTTCTGCCGATTGAAAGTTTGAACAAAAGCCAAGAGTCTGCTGACTCGCACGTTCTACGGCTGAACATAACGTCACAAGGTTGTGCGGATGCGGGCGTCTGTTATCCGCCACTGCTTCAGACCCTGACGTTCCAGCCAGGCAACTCGGGAACCGTAATGGCTGACCGAACAGCCAGCGTCGGCAGTCTGAACGAGCGGCTTCAATCGAACCCGGAAAACCCGCCACAATCGCTTGGCGACGCACTCAGGAAGACAAAGTAGTTCCTGTTTCGCGAATCTTGCCTGTCCTGCACAGTGACCGCCATGTTTAAACGCCGTCTTATTGCAGCCGCTTGCGTACTCGTCGCGCTGGCGGTCTTTTCTCTATATCTTGGTCATAAAGCATTCGTTGCCCCGCCATCCGCCGGCAACGCGACCAACGACACTCGCGAAATCGTGATTAGTCCCGGAGTAGTGTACAGCGCAAAATTCACTGACCTTCTCGGCAATAGCCAGACCTTGGGCCAATGGGATCACAAACTACTTGTCATTAATTTTTGGGCCACGTGGTGCGGTCCTTGTAAGGAGGAAATGCCAATACTGGTAAAACTGCAAACGAAATTTGGCGAGCGCGGTTTGCAATTTGTGGGAATAGCCGCAGATTCGCCTTCAAATGTTGCCAACTTCGCTAAAAAAACAAGCATCAATTATCCATTGCTTCTCGATGAAGCGAACGCAATCGAGTTCTCGAAACGGCTCGGCAATCGCCTCGGACTGCTACCACATACAGTCATGATGAGGTCCGGGGGCGAGGTTATATACAATAAGTTGGGACCGATTACGGAAACCGAACTTGACGATATCATCGCCAAAAATATGCCTATTAGCCGCTAAAATATGCCAATGACTGTTCATCACTCTTGTTAATGGCATTCGGGCTGAGAAAAACTTTGTTCCGCTTGCCACCAACACACTGGCAATCCAATGGAGCAGTGGATCAGCAGAAAAACAACACTTGTCGCGGAAACCCAACTCATGGTTTTCCTTATCTTCGGCGAAGAACTAGACAAATTCTGGTAATGTAATGCAAACTGTACCCCTGTTGGAGACCCTGCTTCCACGTGGATCGATTCGGAATATGCCTTTTGTCTGTTCGCACGGTTTTTCCGCGCCTCGAAGTGGCGGGAATCGAAGTAAGCGGACAAAAAACAACCGCGACCAACAGAAATAACCCGTAAAAGTAGCGGGCAAGAGAGGATGAACGGATGGACCTGAGAAAAATAAAAACACTGATTGATTTGGTACAACAATCAGGAATCTCGGAACTCGAGATTACGGAGGGCGAGGAGAGGGTTCGGATTAGCCGGCACGCGGCACCGGGGACATACGCACCCGCACCCATGCCGGCCTCGACATTCGTTCTACCGCCGGATACAGCTGGGTCGTCTCCGGCTGTAGCGCTCGGACCAACTGAGCCAACCGGTCATACATTGAAATCGCCCATGGTTGGAACGTTTTATCGGTGTCCTTCACCAGGTACGCCGTCGTTTGTTGAGGTCGGACAAACGGTTACCAAAGGGCAGACGCTTTGCATTATCGAGGCCATGAAACTATTGAATGAAATTGAGTCCGATGCAGCGGGTGTGGTTAAAGCAATTCTGGTGGAGAACGGACAACCGGTCGAATACGGTCAGCCGCTCTTCATCATTGAATAAGCTTAGGCCCTGCTGATGGCAGTATTTGGCGCAGGCCCCAGACAGGGGGCCATGTTTGACAAAGTATTGATCGCCAATCGTGGCGAAATTGCGTTGCGCATTCAACGCGCTTGCCGCGAGCTTGGGATCAAAACCGTGTGCGTACATTCCGAGGCGGACGCCGACGCAAAGTACGTCATGCTGGCTGATGAATCGGTGTGCATCGGTGCTGCACCGTCCAAAGATAGTTACCTCAATATTCCCGCCATCATCAGTGCAGCAGAGGTAACCGACGCACAAGCAATCCATCCGGGATACGGATTTCTTTCCGAGAATGCAGACTTTGCCGACCGGGTCGAAAATTCGGGTTTTGTCTTCATCGGACCCAAACCCGAAAATATTCGCACCATGGGTGACAAGGTCGCCGCCAAGGTGGCAATGCGCAAAGTTGGTGTGCCTTGCGTACCCGGCTCAGAAGGCGCACTGCCGGATGACCCCAAGGAAATACGCAAGATTGCCGCCGCAGTCGGCTATCCGGTCATCATCAAGGCGGCGGGCGGCGGCGGCGGGCGTGGCATGCGTGTCGTGCATACAGAAGCCGCGCTGGTGAACGCCGTACAAATGACAAAGGCGGAAGCGCAATCCGCATTCAATAATCCAATGGTCTACCTTGAGAAATTTCTTGAGAACCCGCGCCATATCGAAATACAGGTACTGGCCGACGAGCACAAGAACGCGATTTTTCTTTGGGAACGTGATTGCTCAATGCAGCGCCGTCACCAGAAAATCATTGAAGAAGCACCCGCACCAGAACTGAAAGCGCGACTGCGCGACAGGATCGGTGAGCGCTGTGCGGAAGCTTGTCTCAAGCTTGGCTATCGCGGTGCGGGTACCTTTGAATTTCTGTACGAAAAGGATGAGTTTTATTTCATCGAGATGAATACCCGTGTGCAGGTCGAGCATCCGGTGACAGAAATGATCACGGGCGTCGACATTGTCCAGGAACAAATTCGCATCGCCGCGGGCCACAAACTGCGTTACCGGCAAAAAGATATCGAACTGCGTGGCCACGCGATCGAGTGCCGCATTAACGCGGAAAATCCTGTCACATTTGTACCGTCGCCGGGAAGAATCACCCGCTTTCACGTACCGGGCGGGCCGGGCATTCGCGTCGATTCACATGTGTATGCGGACTATTTTGTTCCACCGTATTACGATTCCCTGATCGCAAAACTGATTGCGCACGGCGACAATCGTGAACAGGCCTTCGCCCGTATGCGGACAGCATTGTCGGAAATGGTGGTCGAAGGAATTCAGACCAATCTTGCGCTGCATCAGGAGTTGATGAATGATGCCGCGTTCATTCAGGGTGGCACGTCGATCCATTTTCTTGAAACGCGAATGGCAAAGCTGAAAAAGATTGCCGGCGAAGCTGGCTAGTCTTGAAGCAGTATTCATCTGCAAGCTAACAATGCCCTGGCAATCAATTTCTTTTCAGCTTCCTCGCGAGCACGCCGACGCGTTTGGCGATGCGCTTATGGAACAGGGTGCAATCTCGATCAACGTCGATGATGCAGAAGAAGGAACGAGCGGCGAAAAACCGATTTTCGGCGAACCGGGTGCCGATACCGGACTCTGGAATAAGTGTCTATTGACGGCCTTGTTCGCACCGGATATCGATGTTTCACCAATTTTTGGCGACATCGTAAAGTCGTTCCACATTACGCGACCGCCGTTCGAGATTGCAGTCGTTGAAGATCAAGATTGGGTTCAACGCAATCGCGAGCAGTTTCAGCCCATCCGGATTTCGAACCGCGTGTGGATCGTGCCGACCTGGCATCGCGCGCCCAGTGAAGATACCATCAACATTTCGCTCGATCCGGGTGCTGCTTTCGGCACCGGCAGTCATCCGACGACGCGTCTTTGCCTGCAATGGCTGGAGGCCAATTTAAAGGCCGCTGCCCAACACACTGTGCTCGACTATGGCACAGGCTCCGGCATCCTCGCGATCGCCGCGATGAAACTGGGTGCGGCAAAAGCCTGCGGCGTGGACATCGATCCGGTCGCAGTGGAAGTTGCCCGACATAACGCCGCACAAAATAATGTCATTGTTCGCTTTGCCGATGGTCAGTCGGAAGTAAATTTTGTGGCCGACATATTGGTCGCAAATATTCTTGCCAATCCTCTGCGTATGCTGGCACCGTTACTGGCAGCGCACACAAAACCCGGCGGTGCGCTTGTTCTCGCAGGCATCCTGAACGACCAGGCCGAAGAGCTTATCGGCATTTACCGTGAATGGTTTGATTTGAGCGTTTGGAAACGTGAAGACGGCTGGTCGTGCATTGCGGGGCAGCGTCACGTGAACCACTGAGTCTCTGGGCTATACTTTCGCCCTATGCTGCTTACGATTTGCCCAAACTGCTCGGCACAATTCAAAGTACAGCCGGAACAATTAAACGTTCGACAAGGTCGCGTAATGTGTGGCCGCTGCCGTCAGGTATTCAATGCCTTTCAGTCCCTCTCGCGTGTGGAAGAGCCCGTAGAGACGCACGTCGCGAACTTGCAGGAAGTGGTGGCAGAGGGCGCGATTAGCGATGAAATGCCAGCACCAGTTCCGGCCAATATTCCTGCAAAAGAACCGGTCGCCGACCCCCTCTTTCTACGCGAAGAACCGTTGCCGCTACATGCCGCGTTTTCGGTATCCGAGCCTCCACTCCGTGCACCGCCCCCATTTACCGCCCAGCAGAGCTTCAGCTCAGGAAATAATGCAGATATCCCGCCATCAGACGAGAACAGTGCGAACAAGACCCCCGTTGTTCACCATCGCATGGTTGAAGTCGCGCGAATCGAACCGGCCATTGATCTCTCCGATGATGAAAACCCCCTCCTCACTGCAATACCAACCAACCGGGACCCGTCCCCTCCAGCGATCTCACGCGCGTGGGGTGTCGGTGTATTCATATTGTTCGTGAGCTTGCTCGCACAAGCCACTTACGCGTTTCGGACAACCCTCGTGTCCAGCTACCCGCAATTACGCCCAACCCTCAGTCAGCTTTGCGATGTGGCTGGCTGCTCGCTTTCGTGGGGGCGCGATGAAACAGCATTCGAAATCATCGGATCGGAGCTGATTGAGACCCCTGGAAAACCGGGGCGTATCCTGCTTACCGCGACACTTGTAAATCGCAGCAAAAACAAACAGGATCTCCCATCGCTGGAGTTAAGACTTACTGATAATGCCAATCAAATCGTGGTTAGCCGTTCTCTGCACCCTCGTGACTATCTGGGGCGCGCTATCGCAAAGGACGAAGGACTGGCGTCTGGCGCAGAGCTTTACATAAATCTCAATCTTGAAGTCAGCAACAATCCGCTAGCATCGGGCTATGGTTTGCTTCCGTTTTTTCCCTGAACAGAAGTCGCAAATACGTCAAAAATCATTTCATTCCTAAACCCGCGTCACGATTTCCGACCAGCGGAAGGAACTCGCACTGCAACGATATAATGCCCTTTTCCCAAAGGATTTTTGCGCATGTCTGTCTTGATCTGCGGTTCACTTGCCTACGACACCATCATGGTATTTCACGGCAAATTCGGCGAGCACATTCTTCCCGATCAAATTCATATCCTGAATGTATCATTCGTCGTGCCTGATATGCGTCGGGAATTTGGTGGTACCGGTGGAAACATCGCGTACAACCTGAAACTATTGGGAGGCGAACCGCTGATCATGGCGACGGTAGGCGACGATTTCGGGCCCTATCGGGCTCGACTTGAAGCATTGAATATTTCGCGCGCCCACATCCGTGAAGTACCGGGCACTTTTGTGGCGCAGGCTTTCATTACCACCGATATGGACGCCAACCAGATCACGGCTTTTCATCCCGGTGCCATGTCGTCTTCCTACATAAATAAGGTTGGCGACGCGAAGGGAGTAAAGCTGGGCATTCTGGCGCCGGATTCGCGCGACGGCATGCTACAGCACGCCGAGCAGTTTCACGATGCGAAAATCCCGTTCATTTTTGATCCGGGACAGCAGATGTCGGTGTTTAAGGGTTACGAATTGAAACACTTCATCGAACTCGCCGATTATGTCGCGGTCAACGATTACGAGGCACGGGTGCTCGAAGAGCGTATCGGGGAGCCAATTGCCAAGCTTACCGAGCGTTTGAAGGCATTTTTCGTCACCAAGGGTGCTGAGGGTTCGGTTATTTATGCGGATGGTCAACAGATCAGCATTCCGTCCGTTAGAGAAGAACGGCGGGTCGATCCTACCGGTTGTGGCGATGCGTATCGTTCAGGTTTGTTGTACGGTATCGAACGCGGCTGGTCCTGGGAAAAAACCGGGCGACTCGCCAATACGATGGGCAGCATCAAGATTGAAAATCGCGGCCCGCAGGGTCATCATCCAAAGCGTGAAGACATCGAAGCGCGCTTTGTGATGGCATTTGACGAACCTCTTTTTGAATGAGGAGCAACACATGAACATGAAGCGAATGATGGTTTTGGGTACGATAGCCACTGTAGCCATTCTTGCTGGTTGCGCGCAACCTGGTTTGGGTGGCGGCAACTACACACGCGGGCAGGTGCGCGGCGAACAAACGGTGCGACTCGGTATTGTGGAAACGGTGCGCGATGTGACCATTGATGCCCGCGATACCGGAACGGGAACGCTGGCCGGCGCCGCCATTGGTGGGGTCGCGGGTTCGACCGTTGGTGGCGGCTACAAAGCGAACGCTGTCGGCGCAATTGCCGGTGCCGTCGTCGGCGGCATCATTGGCAACGCCGTAGAGAAGAACAACAATGACCGCAAAGGTGTTGAGGTCACAGTGCGACTCGAAGGCGGCAAATTGATTGCGGTTACGCAGGAGAAAGACGAAGAATTTCGTGTCGGCGACCGTGTTCGCATTCTCTCTGGCCAAGGCAGCACAAGGGTCTCCCGTATTTAAGCAATTCGGAAGCAGTGTGAATGCAAGGAAGGGGCTGCGCGCCCCTTCCTTGCGTTGGTGCGTTGAGACTTCGCCAGGATGCAGTAGCATCACCACATGGTGAAGTTGTCAGAACAAACTGGCGCACATACCAACCGCATGATCCGCGCAATTCGTTGGATCAGGTTGTTTGCGCATATTGGTGTGGCATTGATTGCTGTAGGCATCGTGTTTCCACGTGTGTCCGTGCAACGTCGCGCAGCCATTACCGGATGGTGGGCAAGAAAGCTGCTGCGCATCCTGAACATCCTGCTGTCAGTGCACGGCGCGCGACCGGCAAAGGCTGCACGCAATTTAATTGTTGCGGCCAATCATATTTCTTGGGTGGATATTTTCGTCATCAACGCGGCGCAACCTGCGCGCTTCATTGCCAAAGCAGAAATTCGCGATTGGCCAATTGCTGGCTGGCTGTGTGAAAAATCCGGCACCATTTTCATTCGCCGCACTCGTCGCAGCGACACCGCCAAAATCAACGAAACCATGCACAAGGTGATGGCCGAAGGTTCCACGATTGGCTTCTTTCCAGAAGGAACAACAACGGCTGGCGACAAATTGCTCAAGTTTCACACCTCGCTTTTTGAGCCCGCCGTTGCCAATTCTGCGACCATCGCGCCTGCCGCAATCGGCTATCGCGCAAGCGATGGCGAAAGCACAAATGCAGCGGCCTTTATAGGTGAATTGAGTTTTGCGGAATCGGTGGCGAGGATTATTTCCGCCAAGTCGATGATTGCCGAGATCACTTTCGCACCACAGATTGATGCAACCGGGATGACGCGGCGTGAATTAGCGCTTACATCAGAAGCGGCGATTGCACAGATACTGCATGTGCCCTTGCCGCATGCGCAACTGCGTATCGGTACAGATGGAGCATTGGCAACAAATTAGCGCATATCAAGCACTGGTGCGGCCCCCAAGCTATAAACGGCTGGGAAAGCCCGCCGATCCTGGTGTTTCTTATTCTTCTCTGTCCCGGACACCAGCTTCCGCACACTCCACTTGAAAAATGGCGCGATCCTCCAGACGCAGCGCAGTAAGCTGGCGCCCCCACGCGCAGCCACTATCGAGACCAATGAAATTCGACGTTACGTGTAGCCCGAGGGCGGACCAGTGGCCCGCGAGAATGGTCTTGTCCGCAAACGACGGATGTCGCCTCGTGAACCACGGCACCAAGCCGGGCGGGATTGTCGCGAGTTCGCCCTTGAACTCGAAATCAAGCTCGTTGCGGTCACTCAGAACGCGCATGCGTGTCATCACGTTGGTGACGAGTCGATGACGTGCGCTGTCAAGTAATTTGTCGTCCCAGCGATTGGGCTCGTTGCCATACATGTTTTTCAGAAAAGTACGATGGACCGAACCCCGTAACAGCTCTTCCACCTCGGCCGCCAATCCGAGTGCTTGTGTCAGGCTCCATTGCGGAAGCAGTCCCGCGTGCACCATGAGATAGCGTCCGTCAACATGCAGTAATTTCTGGTGACGCAACCATTCGAGCAAATCATTGCGATCCGGCGCATCGAGAATCGGTTGAATCGTATCGCGCTTTCCGACCTTGCTGATTCCCTCAGCCACCGCAAGAAGATGCAAGTCATGATTGCCCAGCACAACGGTCGCACGTTTGCCCAAGCTGCGTACAAAGCGCAGGCACTCCAGCGACCCCGGGCCACGGTTGACGATGTCACCGACCAACCACAATTGATCACGCGCGCTGTCGAAATCAATTTTCGCAAGGAGTACCTGAAGCGATTCAAAGCATCCTTGCAAATCGCCGATGGCATAAGTACTCATTACCGCAGTCTGAAAAGCAAAAGGGGCGGATGATCCGCCCCTTCCGGTGAAAAACAAGCATGCTGCATTGATCTCTACTTCGCCAGCGAAACCATGTAATCAACTGCAGATTTCACGTCAGCGTCGGCCAATGCAATATTGCCACCCTTGGGAGGCATCACTCCCGCTTTACCCTGATATCCGTGGAGCGCGTGATCGTACAAGGTCGGCTTGCCTTGCGCGATGCGCGGGGCCCATGCTGCTTTTTCTCCAGCCTTGGGTGCACCCGCAATACCGGCACCGTGGCAAGCCACGCATGCGGACTTGTAAACGCCCTCGCCTCCTGTTGCAGCGGGAGCGCCTGCGGTGGCTGCAGGTATTGCCATCGCCACGATTGGCACCTCCGCCTTCATCGACACCGCTGCCACTGGCGCCAACGCAGGCGCGACGCCTTTCGATGCGTCGGCTGCCAATGTAACCACAGGTGCAATGCGTTGCGCGATTGCTTCAGGCGTATTGGCGCTATCGACGCTCTTACCTACAGAATGACTGCCAACGGCGAAAGAAGCGAGCATGACGATGCCCAGGATGAGCGCAAATGCACCGACCGTGACAGCAATTGCTACTTTGACGGGGTGGCTTTCTGTTGTTTCTTCAGCGGGATCGTGATGCGTTTGTGCCATGGCGACTTCCTGAGGACAAGGATTTCAATTATTTAATTATACTGGCGAAGCGCTTTTCGACTCAAACTCCGCGTGAAACTTGGTGCCGACCAGAAACGAATCGCGACCGGGATGGTAAACTACCCCCGTAATCCGGAATGCGCCCGTAGCTCAGATGGATAGAGTGCTACCCTCCGAAGGTAGAAGTCGCACGTTCGAATCGTGTCGGGCGCACCAATTCCAAACGCCACCTCCGGGTGGCGTTTATATTTGTATTTCGCCCGAGCGAGCCAACTGCTTGGCTCGCGGACATGATTCGAAGGGTTCGGCATGCAGGCCGAACCGCGGCCCGCAGTATGTGGGCGAATCGTGTCGGGCGCACCAATAGCTGGGATAAGCGAAAAGCGTGTAATCGAAACCGAGTAGTTACTAGGCCGATTTTTTCTCTGCCAGCCCATTCACGGATTTCAGCTTCGGACGCACTTGCGCTACGTATTCCGGCACCCAGCGCTTGAGATCGCGGCGAACTTCTGAATCGTCGGGCATACGATCCTGATTCAGCCAGCTTGTCAGCGTATCCAGGAAGCCAGCCGCCACTTCGCGCGCCTTCGCTACACGCAGCTTCGGGTGCGGTGTTGGGCGCGTGTGCTCATCGTCGAGCAGCAGTTCCTCGAAAAGTTTTTCGCCGGGGCGCAATCCTGTGAATACCACTTTGATTTCGTTATCCGTCGGTTCTGAAAGGCGAATCATGTCATTGGCGAGATCAACGATCTTCACCGGTTCACCCATATCGAGCACGAACACTTCGCCTCCCAAACCCATCGTGCCAGCCTGCAATACCAATTGCGCGGCCTCCGGAATCGACATGAAATAACGCACCATATCCGGATGCGTCACCGTCACCGGCCCGCCCTGATCAATCTGCTCCTGAAACCGGGGAATGACACTACCGGCGCTACCCAGCACGTTGCCGAAACGCACCATTTCAAATCGTGTATCGCCTGACTGCTGCAGTGCCTGGCAAATCATCTCTGAGAGCCGTTTGGTGGCGCCCATCACGTTGGTGGGATTGACCGCCTTGTCGGTTGAAATCAGCACGAATTTCTTGACACCATATTCGATTGCGGACCTGGCAACGATGAGTGTGCCCAGCGCATTATTCTGGACCGCTTCCCATGCATTCGATTCTTCCATCAGCGGCACGTGCTTGTATGCGGCCGCATGAAAAACAAGTGAAGGTGAATATTGGTGCATTGCCTGATTCACACGCCGCGCATTTTTAATATCCCCGATGACGCTTGCAATCGGCAGGTTCTCAAATGCATCGCGTAAGGTCTGTTCGATCTGGTACATCGCAAATTCGCTTTGTTCAAACAGCACCAGCATCGACGGTTGATAGCTCGCGATTTGCCGACACAGCTCGGATCCGATCGAGCCGCCCGCACCGGTGACCATAATCACTTTATCGGTGATGAGATCATGCAGACCTGCATCATCGAGAATGATGGGTTCGCGTTTCATCAAGTCTTCTACGGCGACGCGACGGATCTTTGGCGCCAGCGTCTTGCCACTGGCAGCCGGTGCTAACGCGACACTGTTGAATTTTGGAATTGTCAAAACCTGTACGCGCGCCTTGTTGCATATTTCGATTACGCGGCGACGAACGGAATAGGGTACTGAGGGCATTGCGATGACGGCGTGCTTCACTTTCAGGCTGCGTGCGATTCTCGGCAGTTCATCGATCGCACCGAGGACGCGTTCGCCGTGCAGCAATCGATGGCGCTTGTTGGCGTCATCATCTAGCAGCCCCATCACCCGCCAGTCGCTGCTCCGAACGAGCTCTTTTATAAGGCTGACCGCCGCGTCACCCGCGCCAAGTACCAACACTGGTGTACCCATGTCGCCAGTTTTTCCGTACTGCCGCCACTCCTGCCATGAACGGTAGGCGATGCGGCTGCCAGACATCAACACAATGAGCAACAATGTCTGCACGAAAAATTGCGCAAAGCCAAGTCTGCCGAGCCATCCGCCCGCCCAGACTGTGAGTGCCACTGCCAGCGAGCCCGCCACAACACTCGCGACGATCCTCTGTACATCCGGCAAACTCGCGTATCGCCACAGGCCCTGATACATGCCGAAGACAATAGAAACGAT
>JANYFH010000074.1 GCA_025362705.1 Betaproteobacteria bacterium | reverse complement strand
GCGAGTGAGCGCAGATTTTTTTCGATGTAGCTCCCGCCGACCATATCAAGAATCACATTCACGCCCTTCTTCTGCGTGACTACAAAAATTTCGTTCGACCATTCCTGTGTTTTGTAATTAAACACATGATCCGCGCCAATGGCCTTGCAGAACGCGGCCTTTTCATCGTTGCCGACCGTCGTGAAAACTGTCGCGCCGAATGCCTTGGCGAGTTGGATTGCAGTGAGACCGATACCTGATGAGCCACCGTGCACCAGCAATGATTCACCTGCTTTCAGTTTGCAGGTATCGAATACATTTACCCATACCGTAAAAAAATTCTCCGGCACACCTGCCGCTTCCAGCATCGACAGGCCGCGCGGAACCGGCAGGCAATGCGAGGCGGGCGCCGCGCAATATTCTGCGTAACCACCGCCGGGGGTCAGGGCGCAAACGGCATCACCCACTTTCCATTGCGTGACGGTCGCACCAACTGCCGCGATGGTGCCCGATACTTCGAGCCCCATGACGGGCGATGCTCCGGGTGGTGGCGCGTAAGTGCCGAAACGTTGCGCGACGTCGGGGCGATTTACACCTGCGAATTCGACTTTTAACAGCACATCATTTTCACCAAACGCTGGAAGTGGGCCCGTGGCAACGTGCATAACCTCGGCAGCGCCCGGTCCGGTCACGGCAACGTATTTCATGGTGGCAGGCAGTGCGAAAGAAGCAGAGGTCATTGCGATTTCCAGTTGAATTGAGTGGGCGGGCCCGCTCACGCGTGCGCTTGGTTTGGCGCACCGGGGCCAATATGCGATTATGCCGTGCAGCTTTGCAGAAAACACAGGACACCGGTCATGGCCAAAAAATCCGAAGACATCAAAACCGTTCGCCCGATTATCGCGAATGGTAAAACAAAACTCGCCGACATCGACCCGCGATCCACCTGCAGTTTCAACGGTGACAAAGCGGCGACCGTCGCAATATTTGCGCAATTGAATGCGCGCCTGGTGGAATTGCAGGAGCTACTCTACGCCGAGCATAAGCACAAAGTTCTGGTGGTGTTGCAGGCGATGGATACGGGCGGCAAGGATGGTGTCATTCGCAAAGTGTTTTCCGGCATTAATCCGCTGGGCATTCACGTCGCGAGCTTTAAGGCGCCGACGGCTGCGGAGCTGGATCACGATTATTTGTGGCGCGTGCATCAGCGTGTGCCGGCCAAGGGCGAGATGGTGGTGTTCAACCGCAGCCACTATGAAGATGTGCTCATCACCCGTGTCGAGGGCTGGATCGACGACCGCACCGCCAAGGCACGTTTCCGTCAGATCAATGACTTCGAAACAATGCTCGTTGAAGAAGGTACGATCATCCTCAAATTTTTTCTGCACATTTCCAGGGACGAACAAAAGCAGCGACTGCAGGAGCGTCTGGACGATCCCGCGAAAAAGTGGAAATTCAATCCGGGTGACTTGGTCGCACGCGGAAAGTGGGACGACTACCAACGCGTCTATGAAGAAGGCATCAACGCCACATCGAGCCAGCATGCGCCGTGGTACATCGTGCCGGCGGATCGCAACTGGGTGCGCGATTTGTATGTGTGTTCGGTATTGGTCGAGGTGCTAAGCAACCTGAAAATGCAGTACCCGCACCCACCCGCAGGACTCGAAAAAGTGGTGATCAAATAACTACGAATGCGGCACTGCACAAGTGCGCTAACTCATTGTGTTAAAATAACAAATTAGTCATTCAACGCTCCATCAGTTTCAATTCTTTTTCCTTATACATGCCCATCTACGCATACAAATGTTCGTCCTGTGGACACACCAAGGACGCGCTGCAAAAATTCAGTGACGCGCCGCTGACGGAGTGTCCTGCGTGCGGTAAATCGACGTTCGCCAAGCAATTGACGGCACCCGGATTTCAGTTGAAAGGCAGTGGCTGGTACGTGACTGATTTCCGCGACGGAAAGAAGCCCGCAGGCGACGCAAAAACGGACGTGCCCGCGTCCGATGCGAAGCCAGATAGCAAAACGGAAACCAAATCGGACACAAAGACCGACGCGAAAACCGAAACCGCCACTGCGACACCTCAGGCAACCGCACCAAGCGCAACGCCAACACCCGCGGCGACCACGCCAGCACCTGCTGCGGCTGCGCCCGCGAAATAGCGGCATAAACATGCGCAAATATTTGATCGCGGGACTGTTGGTTTGGATACCGCTAGTGATTACCGGCTGGGTATTGAAGTTGCTCATCGATTTGATGGATCAATCGCTGTTGCTGCTGCCAGAAAAATTCCAGACCGAGGCGTGGCTGGGTTTCCACGTGCCTGGTATGGGCGTGTTCCTGACGGTGGCGATTGTTCTGCTCACGGGCGTCATTGCCGCGAATTTTTTCGGCAAGAAACTGTTGCACTGGTGGGATCAAGTGCTGCAGCGCATTCCCATCGTGCGTTCAATTTATACCGGCGTGAAACAGATTTCCGACATCCTGTTTTCGGCTGATGGCAAAGCGTTTCGCAAAGTCGTGCTGGTACGCTATCCGCATCACGACACCTGGACCGTCGCGCTTCTCACCGGCGAGCCGCAACACGAAGTCACCGATTATCTGGGTCACGACTATTACGCGGTATTCATTCCCACCACGCCAAACATCACCGCCGGATTTTTTCTGCTGGTGAAAAAATCCGAAGTGCACCCGCTCAACATGAGTGTGGATGACGCGTTGAAATACATTATCTCCATGGGTGTCGCCGAACCGCTGCGACCCAATCACCGAAACGGCGCCGAGATGAAAACATCCGGCACCGACCCCAATCCGAAGCCGTAGCCGGCGTTCGTTTCTGCCCGCTGCGGCGTAGAAAAATAAATTTTCCTGTCATCTCGAGCCCGCCCACATCGGGCGAGTAACCTGCCTGTCGCGCAGAGCTCTACATGACGGCACCATCAACTTCGCAAGACAAAAAATTCTGGAATCCATCGTGAGAACTAATTACTGCGGTTTTATCGACAAGCAATACCTCGGGCAGCAAGTTACGCTATTCGGCTGGGCGCATAGACGGCGCGATCACGGCGGCGTGATCTTCATCGATCTTCGCGACCGCGAAGGTCTGGTGCAAGTCGTGATTGACCCCGACACACCAAATGCATTTCAAACAGCCGACAAAACCCGTAACGAATTCGTGCTGAAAGTGATTGGCACCGTACGGCCGCGCCCGGAAGGCACCATCAACGCCAATCTGAAAAGCGGCGAGATCGAAGTGCTGGCCTCGGAAGTGGAAATACTGAACGCCGCACTCACGCCGCCGTTCATGATCGACGACGAAAACGTCAATGAGGAAGTGCGGCTGAAATATCGCTACATCGATTTGCGACGCGAAACGATGCAAAAGAATTTGCGCATGCGTTATCGCATCGCAATGGCGGTGCGTCAATATCTGGACGCACAGGGTTTCATCGATATTGAAACGCCGGTGTTGTACAAATCGACACCCGAAGGTGCGCGCGAATTCCTGGTGCCGTCACGTATGCACGACGGCCAGTTCTATGCATTGCCGCAAAGTCCGCAGCTGTTTAAACAGCTGCTGATGGTGTCGGGCTTTGATCGCTATTACCAGATTGTCAAATGTTTCCGCGACGAAGACCTGCGCGCGGATCGTCAGCCTGAATTCACGCAGATTGATATCGAGACATCATTCCTGAATGAGCGCGAAATTCAGGACATCATGGAAGGCCTCGTGAAGGCGATGTGGAAGGCGGGCGTTGGGGTCGATCTGCCTGATTTTCCGCGCATTACCTATGCAGAAGCGATGTCAAAGTACGGCTCGGACAAACCTGATCTGCGCGTGAAACTTGAACTGACGGAACTCACCGATATCGTCAAGGATTCAGGTTTCAAGGTTTTCGTCGACGCGGCAAATGCGAAGAACGGCAAAGTCGCCGCGCTCTGTTTGCCCGCCGGCAACGCGATGTTCGCGAGAAAAGAACTCGATGACCTCGCCATATTCGCCGCCATCTACGGCGCGAAAGGTCTTGCATACATCAAGGTCAACGACGCGACAAAGCTAAACGCCGAAGGATTGCAATCGCCGATCGTGAAATTTTTCTCCGAAGAAACACTCGGCAAAATTCTCACGGCATGCAATGCCAAAACCGGCGACATCATTTTCTTTTGCGCTGATAAGGCGAAGGTCGTGTACGACACCCTGGGTGCGTTGCGTTCCAAGCTCGGCCACGCCAAAGGTTTCGCCGAAGGCGGCTATAAACCGGTGTGGGTGGTCGATTTTCCGGCTTACGATTTCGACGAAGAGAATAATCGCTATGTGTCCGCGCATCACCCCTTCACTGCGCCGAAGGACGAGCACATCGCGTTAATGGACACCGATCCTTCAAAAGTGCTCGCCAAAGCCTACGACGTGGCGATGAACGGCTGGGAACTGGGTGGCGGTTCGGTGCGTATCCACCAGCCGGCGTTACAGCAAAAACAATTCAAGACGCTCGGCATATCTGAGGAGGATCAACGTGCGAAATTCGGCTTCCTGCTTGATGCGCTCGAATACGGCGCGCCGCCGATGGGTGGTATCGCTTTCGGACTTGATCGCTCGGTGACGCTGATGTGCGAGAAGTGGGATTCGATCCGCGATGTGATCGCGTTCCCGAAAACGCAGCGCGGCCAGGACTTGATGGTCGATGCACCGTCAGCCGTGCCGGAGAAACAGTTACGGGATTTGCATATCAAGTTGCGAAGCACCGCGCAGAGCACGTAATGCGTTATCAGTAAACACCAGCATTGGCGGGCATTAACAGACAATTATTGCCTGAAATGCGCGCCAGTGCTGATGTTTAGCATTCGTATGCGGGCTAGACTGCGTAGAGCTGTGACGCGTCGACGTAAATCAAATAGTCCTTCACGAGCGTGCCGCGCATCGAAAACACATCCACGAACGGCACACTCAGCGTCGAGCCGTCGTGCCGCGTATAAGTAACTGTCCCCTGGCAAAGTACGTGATCCGGCACCGTCCAGGTGTTAAGCACGTCGTGGTGCAGCGCTTTGATGCTTGCAAAAAAACCGGCCAGAAGTGCAGCGATGTTTTGCCTGCCGAGCGTGGGCGGCGCGTTACCGAAACGAAATTGTGCGTCCTCAGTGAGGAACGCGAGGAATCGCTGGGTGTCCTTTGCGTCGATTGCGCGAAACATTTCGGTCGTCCATGCATAGTTTGTCACGGTCTGGCTCCTTATGGGTTTGGCAATCAAGCCAGCAGGCGCGCTGCGACGAGTGCTGCAGCAAGCAGAATTCCATGCAGCGATGCCGCGCCAATCGTAAGCTGGATTGCCGGTGCCAGTTTCGCCGGTGCTTCGGCATATCGAACGAGATCACGCGCCGCTCGGAGCGACAAGAACGCCGGCAACAGCGCCACCAACACGAGCCACGGCAGCATACCAGCGGTCACCGCGCCGATGAGCCACAAATATGCTGCGCAAGCGATGACCGAATAGCACCAGCGCGCACGCGAAGCCCCGAGCCTCACTACCCAGTGGTGCTTGCCAGCTGCCTCGTCGGCTTTGCGATCAGGGAATTGATTGATGAAAAGTATGTTGGTCACCAGCAATGCGTAACCTGTCACCGCGATCAGCGGCAGTGCCGCGAAACTGCCACGCTGCACGAAATCAGCACCTACGGCAATCAGCGCAAAGCCAGCCCAGACGCAGGTCTCGCCCATTCCACGGCTGTTCAGTTTCAGTGGCGGTGCCGAGTATGCCCAACCGATCACCAGCCCCGTCACGCCGATCCATAGCAGCGCCGGTGCCGAGACCGTCGTTAGCCAAATTCCCGCTGCGATGACAACTGCAATGAGCACGGCACCAAACACGCCCGTCTCTCGCAAGGACAGCACGCCATTCTGGATAAAGCGGCTACCACCCGTGAATGGGAAGATACGCTCGGTGTTATTGGCGTCAGTGCCATTGAGCGCATCGTAGTAATCGTTGAGCACATTGATTCCGGCGTGCGCCATCAGCGCGAACACAATCGTGGCGATGGCGGTCGTTGTGCGAATGCTCACGCCACTTGCAAACGCGGTCGCAAGTCCGATCAGACAGGCGAACAGCGTCACGCCGAGGAATGGTGGACGCGTCGCCAGAAAGTAGCGCAGCGCTGGGTTGGGAAGTGTGGCGAGGGTCGGTTCTGCAACTGGCATGGATAGTTTTCCTGAAAATTGATTGCGCGACGGACAAGGTCAGAAACGAACTCAGGTGCTCTCTCGCCAGCATGGCGCAGAACGATAGCCGTAGTTTGACCCAAATCAACAACACAAGCCGCCAGAGGCGAATACTGACTTAGAGCTTGTCCGCAAAGCAGCAACTGCCGTGCCATTCATAAACAGGGTTACCAACAACAAGAAAGGCGAGATGCCATGAGCTATGAAGTGAGCCAGGCGAGCATTCATTTGCTTCCCCCCGCGTCCATACCCACCTATCTGGAAAAAACCTACTGGTGGGCGTATGTGCATCCGAATGCGGTCAAGCTTTTCGAGCGGCAGTGGTTGGTGAATGCCATCCTGTGGGGTAATTTCGCCAAGCTGCGCGATGCCGCACTGGACGAACTAGGCCAGCACATTGAGGGACGGACGCTGCAGATCGCCTGTGTTTATGGGGATCTTTCGCCGAGGCTGGCAGGACGGCTTTCACCGGGTAGTTCGCTGGATGTAGTCGATGTCCTGCCGATACAACTCACCAACCTGCGCGCGAAGCTCTCGAATGATGCGCGCGTCACACCATTGCTTCGAGATTCGGTCGCTCTCAGGTTTGCTGACGCAAGCTATGACCAGACGCTATTATTTTTTCTGTTACACGAACAGCCCGAGTCCGTGCGTCGGCGAACACTCAGTGAAGCGCTGCGCGTGACGCGACCGGGTGGCAAGGTCGTCATCGTCGACTATCATCTTCCGCGACGCTTCCATCCGCTGCGCTATTTGTTCAGTCCAGTATTGGGATTGCTCGAGCCGTTTGCGCTCGACTTGTGGAATCACGATCTTACGACGTGGCTGCCGGAAACCATTCGCGCCGACCAGATCCGGAAAGTGACTTCATTCGGCGGCTTGTATCAGAAAGTTGTCATCACGGTTTGATCAGAGGCTCCGTGGCGCGATGCAGCAGCATAATCTGCTACCAGCCGAGGCGAAGCAGGGCGCAACCCGCCACAAGTGTTCCGGTCGTGGCGGCACCATAGCAAACTAATTTCGCACCAAGCCCTGCGTGCAGGCCGATGTCGTGCAGAGTATGGAAAATCCGGTGTGCGCTATGCCACAGGAACAGAAAGATGATCACGAACAGAAAGCATTTGCCGGCCCAGTGTTGTGAAAACGACAGCACGTTTGCGTAGCTAAGCAATTCGCGCGGCAGCAGCATTCCTGCAGGTGCAGCAATACCGGTGATGAACACCAACACGGGCCCAATGAGCGCGGACACCATTCCGCCAGCGCCGAACAGAAGCCAGAAAATGGGTGCGTTCGAACGTTTCATGGCGCGAGTCTCGCGACAATGGCAAACACAATCAGACTCGCGATAACCGCGGCGGCGAGACCGCCGTAAGTGATGGTGGCTGCTTTCACGCGCGTGCCGTTGATAAGTATCGGTGGGAGTGTGCGCGGCATGATGTTGAACCAAGTCCAGGAGTGGTACAGAAATGCCAGCAGGATGACCACATGCGCAATGATGCAAAGAGGGCTCATTAGAAATTCGAGCCATCGATTCCACGCCGCCTCACCCTGGCCGAGAACAACGACGCTGGCCAGCAAAATCAATGCGTAAGCCGCAACGAAAAATGCCGTCCCCTCATGCACCATGTATTCAATAAAGAATGGATTCTTGCGCCACCAGCCTGTCATCGGCCGCACATAGGGTCGCCGCGCACTCATTTGCCCGCCCCTTTCGGCGTAACAAAGCGCAGGAAATAATCTTTGGCGCTCTCGGTTTTGTTAATGTTGACGGCGTTGGCTGGATCGACTTTTTTCGGGCAAACCTGCGAGCAATAGCCGACTGCAGTGCAGTTGAATACGCCTTCTTCGGCGTGTACCAGCGGCATACGTTGTGCGCTGCCACTGTCGCGGCTATCAAGGTTGTAGCGATGTACCAGCGCCATCGCTCCCGGCCCGATGAATTTTGAGTTGAGGCCGTATTGCGGGCAGGCGGCGTAACACAGCAGGCAGTTGATGCAGGAACTGAACTGCTCGTAGAGATCGAGTTGCGCAGGTGTCTGCAAGTATTCGCCTTCCGATAACGCACGCGGCGTGTCGGCAATGATGTACGGTCTGATGCTCTCAAGTTTCGCCATGAAGTCATCCATGACGATAACCAGATCGCGCTCGATCGGGAAGTGCGCCAATGCCTCCACGCGCAGCGTGTTCGGGTAGGTGTCGCGCAGGAAGGTATGGCAGGCGAGCTTGGGTACGCCGTTGATCATCATGCCGCAGCTCCCACAAATGGCCATGCGGCACGACCAGCGAAACGATAGTGAGCCTTCCAGTTCATCCTTGATGTATTGCAAGCCCTGCAGCACTGACATATCGTCGGTGAACGGCACGAGAAATTGTTGGAAGAATGGCGTCTCATCCTGCTCCGGACGATAGCGCAGGACTTCCATGGTGATCATGCGCTCACTCGTATTCATGCGATCTTTCCTGCCGCTTCGGCGGCATCCGCTTTCTCACCCGCGGCACCATAGGCGCGAACTGCGGGCTGCGAATGGGTGATTTTCACCGCGCCGTAGCTGATGTTTGGGGTGTTCTCACCCGCATAGGTGACGAGACTGTGCTTGAGAAAATTGACATCGTCGCGCTCGGTATATCCATCGAGCCGCTGATGTGCGCCGCGCGATTCACGGCGATGCAGCGCTGACACTGCCATCGCCTGCGCCACGTCGAGTTGATAGCCGAGCTCGATCGCCAGCAGCCACTCGGTATTGAACACACGCGACTTGTCTTCAACGTTTACATTCATGAATCGCTGCCGCAATTCAGTGAGCTTGTCGCAAGTACGCTGCATCTCGTCGCCCATCCTATATATGCCGCAGCCGCGTTCCATCGATTCCGCCATTTCGCGGCGCAGTGAGGAGATGCGCTCGGTTCCTTTACCCTTGCGCACGACGTTCGTTGCCCGCTGTTGCGCGAGTTCCGCTTGTTGCTGCAATGTGCTGCTGTTGCCGGGCGCTACGGTCCTGGAAAATTTTGCCGCTTCTTCACCAGCCACTTTGCCGAACACACAAAGCTCGACCAGCGAATTTGATCCCAAGCGGTTCGCACCATGAATGCCCACGCTCGAGCATTCTCCGGCCGCGTACAGGCCGGGCAGGGGCGCTGCACATTTTCCGTCCACCAGAATGCCGCCCATCGTGTAATGCGCCGCAGGCCGCACCGGGATCGGCGTCAGCGCCGGATCGACGCCAAGAAATTCCTCGGCAAGCTCATAGATTAGTGGCAGGCGTTCGCGCAGTTTCTTTTCGCCCAGATGCCGCAAATCCAGATGCACCACCGAGCCTTGCGGCCCCTCAATGGTGCGACCTTTCTGCTGCTCGTACCAGAATGCTTGACTCAGGCGGTCGCGCGGACCTAGTTCCATCGCCTTGTTCACCGGCGTGGGCAGTGCCGGGCCGAGGCCGTAGTCCTGCAAGTAACGGTAGCCATCTTTGTTGAGCAGGAAGCCGCCCTCGCCACGGCACGCTTCGGTGAACAGCAGACCGGTGCCCGGCATGCAGGTCGGATGGTATTGCACAAATTCCATGTCGCGCAGCGGCACGCCGTGGCGATAGGCCAGCGCCATGCCGTCACCGGTGACGATGCCGCCATTGGTGTTTTCGCGAAACACGCGCGCCGCACCGCCGGTGGCGACAATGACTGACTTGGCCTCGATGAGCGTGAATTCACCAGAGGCGATGCCGATGGTCACAGCCCCCTGCACGCGTCCGTCCTCGACAACTAGATCGACGCAAAAATGTTCGTCGAAACGCTTGATCGACGGATACTTGAGCGAAGTCTGGAACAGCGTATGTAGCATGTGAAATCCGGACTTGTCGGCGGCGAACCAGGTACGCTCGATTTTCATGCCGCCGAAAGCGCGCACGTTGATGTGGCCATCGGGCTTGCGGCTCCACGGGCAGCCCCAGTGTTCCATTTGCACCAATTCCTCGGTGCAATGCGCGACAAAGTAATCAACCACGTCCTGTTCGCACAGCCAATCACCACCGGCCACTGTGTCATGGAAATGATGCTCAAGGCTGTCGTGCGATTGCACCACGCCCGCAGCACCGCCCTCGGCCGCCACCGTGTGGCTGCGCATCGGATAGACCTTGGAGATGAGCGCGACTGTCAGCGTCGGGTCGGATTCCGTGACCGCAATGGCGGCGCGCAGGCCGGCACCACCTGCTCCGATAATTGCGACATCCGCTTTGAATACGTCCACAAAATTCCTTCGCTGCGTTGGCAAAGTGAAGCCGAAGCCGCTCTCGAATATGCAGCTTAGATCATAAGCTAGGGCGGGATTTGATACGGATCAAACTTTGGTGATTGCTGGTGCGGCGGCGGTGCGCCAGATAAACCGTCCTCCTAACGTCAGGTGTGCCACACTTAATGCTCAACCACACCAAGAACTGGTCTGCATATGCCGCGTAACCTGACTTTTGTAGTCCTCGTCGATGGTGAGCCGAAGCGGGTCGGCGACTCACTCGTATTCGCAAAAGAGGCCGCCCAGAGCTATTTGCGCCCTGGCCATCCCGTCACAATTCGCTGTCCATCACCGACGGGAGATAGCCGCTCGGAACCGGTTTTGATTGATTACGACTACGAGAAACTGGATTGGGTTAAAGCGAAGAAGTAGTAGCGCGACCAATGCTAGGGAACCTCTGATTAAGTCCATTTCGTCGCCATACGTTGTTGCTCGTGCAAAAAATTCTCCTGACATATCAGACATATGCGGCGTCGAATTTTTTGCACTCGCGCCTAGTCTGACTTAGAACTGAACTTAATCAGAGGTTCCCTAGTGTTTGTGCTTTTTTTCAAAGTACGAGTTGTTTCACGCCACCCACTTATAATTTGCGCTTCTCTCAGCGGAGCACAACATGACCATTGCCTTGATCGTTCACGGCGGCGCGGGTAGCTGGCGTCCTGGCTCGGATTCCGACGCCATCAACGGCACGACGGCGGCAGTTGCTGCGGGACGCAAAATTCTTGAAACGGGCGGTAGCGCGCTCGACGCTGCAATCGCGGCATCGGTGATGCTCGAAGACAATCCGATATTTAACGCGGGCACCGGTGCGGTGTTGAACTTCGATGGCTTTGTGGAAATGGACGCCTGCGTGATGCTATCGACGCAAAGTCAGATTGGCGCGGTTTCCGGATTACAGCGCGTGAAAAATCCGATTCTCGTCGCGCGTCAGGTGATGGAACAGACCGATCACGTCATGCTCACCGGTGATGGCGCTTTGCGGTTCGCGCGGGTGATGGGTCATGTGGACTACGATCCAATCACGGCGGAGCGTCGCGCCGACTGGCAGGATAAAAAAGCGAAGTTACAGGTCGCCGTCGGCGCGAATGGGAGTGGCGCGATGAAAATTCGACATTTTCTCAAAAGCCATCCTGAATATGCCGGTGGCACCATCGGTGCGGTGGCGCTGGATGCGAATGGTGTGTTGTGCGCATGTACGTCGACAGGCGGCGTGACGATGAAGCTGGTCGGCCGCGTCGGTGATACGCCGTTGCCGGGTTGCGGAACCTATGCGTCGAAATTTGCGGCATCTTCGGCTACTGGCACTGGCGAATACGTAATTCGCGCGCTGGCAACACGCCAAATTTCCGACAATGTTGAAAGGGGTATGAGCCTGGAAACCAGTATTGGCGCGGTTCTTGACGGGTTGGGCCGTGACTATGATGCCGACGTCGGATTTATCGGTATTGATGCAAACGGAAATACGGTCGGTGCACATCGCACGCCACACATGCCGCATGCTTATTTTACTGATGGCAGCGAAATCATCGCGAAAATGCGCGCCTGATGTCGCACGCTGACCAGGCGCTGCTTGAAACCGAGCGCTTGATACTGCGCCGCATGTCGATGAAGGATCTCGACAAGATGGCGCGGCTCAACAGCGATCCGGATGTCATGCGCCACATCGGTGACGGTACGGTGTGGACACGCGCGCAAAGCGAGGCACGCATCCGGCGAATTTTGAAAGTGTATGAAATTTTTCCAGGGTTGGGCTTGTGGATCGGCGAGGAAAAAGTGTCGCGGAAATTTATCGGTGCGTATGCATTGATCTACATTCCGAGGACGACGGAAGTGGAAGTCGGCTATCGATTGCAGAAATCAGCGTGGGGGCGTGGCTTTGCCACCGAGGGCGCGCGGGCACTGGTGCGCTAAGGCATGTTCGAGTTGGGACTTGACCGGGTCGTGGGGCTTACACACCCGGACAATGATGCTTCCAAACATGTATTGATGAAGGCCGGATTGCAGGCCCGTGGGACGGGGCGCTACTACGAAAAGGAACTTTGTTATTTTGTTGGCGAGAACACTA
>JANYFH010000064.1 GCA_025362705.1 Betaproteobacteria bacterium | reverse complement strand
GATGCCCGCGTCTCCATTCGGGTGCAGCGTCGCTTGAACAAAGCCGATGAGCTCGGACGTTGGCAGTCGAATCACCCAGTTGAGCCATTGCTGCTTTCCATCAGCCGATTGGCGCGATTCGAGTTTTGCAAACCGCGTACGTAACCAGTCGAGCGACGGTGGCGGTTCATTTTCGTATTCGTAAATTGCCGGGTCGCTGAGGACGACGAACATTTCCTTTGTGTGCGCGGTGGTCTGTGGTTCGAGCGTGAGCGTTGGTGTTGCAATGATGCGCATACCAGTCTTCTTTCACCTACTCACGCGTGACCCACCACGCCCAGGCGATCAGCAATCCTTGCGCGGGCAGCCGCAACCACAACACCAGCTCGGAAATCGCGGGGTAGAGATCGGCATGCATCGCCATGTGCACGTTCGCCGGGAATACCGCGACACACAAGGCGACGAGGCCCCAGCCCGCCAGCACGGCATAGCGTCGGATCAGTAGCAGCGAACCAAACGCCGCCTCCGCTATACCGCTGATGTAGACCAGTTCAAGATGCCACGGCAGGTAGGGCGGCATGATGCTGAGGTACGTGGCTGTGTTCAGGAAGTGATTGATACCGGCGGCGATAAAGAGGGTGCCGAGGAGATAGCGGGTCAGGGTTTTGAAGCGGGTCATCTGCGTTCGGTAAAGTTTACGCAGCTTCTTCCCCGGCACTATCCGCCTCCGGCTTCTTCTCCCCCAATTTCGACTCGGTACCCGCCATCAACTTCTTGATATTCTCACTATGCCGCCACACCAGCAGCGCCGACATCAAGATCACCGCAGGCAATGCTGCAGAAAATCCGAACAGAAAAAAACAATACAGCGGCGAAAACACCGACGCGACAATCGCGGCGAGCGAGGAATAGCGAAAGAAAAACGCGATGATGATCCACGTCGACAAGGTCGCGAGGCCCAGCCAGACGTTGATCGCCATCAGGATTCCACATGCGGTGGCCACGCCTTTGCCGCCGAGAAACTTGAAGAACACCGGAAACAGATGGCCGAGGAAAACAGCAACGGCGACGCCAGCGATGGTGGCGGGCGAGAGCCCGAAATCGGTCGCGTATTTTTGCGCCAGCCACACCGCGAACCAGCCTTTGCCTGCGTCGCCCAGCAGGGTGAGGACCGCTGCCAATATTTTGCCGGTGCGCAACACATTGGTCGCGCCCGGATTGCCGGAGCCGTAAGTGTGTGGGTCGGGAAGACCCATCGCCCAGCTCACAATCACGGCAAATGAAAGCGAGCCGATGAGGTAGGCGAGAATGATTGCGATCAGGGAATTAACCTGCATATTTTGCGGGGACGCGTTCGATGGTGGGTGGATGGGCGAGTGATTTTTCGTTCGACTGCGAAGCCAATAACACAGTTATTGGCGACAAAGAGAGCGGAAAAGCGCCGGCCAGCCGACAACCAGCGAATGTGCCTCCCGTGAAATATGCAGGTTTAGTCATGGGCATACTCTACAATACTTTATATGGACATCATCTTCATCCGCGAGCTGCGTGCCGATGCGTGGATCGGTATTTACGAATGGGAAAAACTTTCCCCGCAAACACTCGATTTCAATCTCGAAATTGGGCTCGATACACATCAGGCTGGCGAGAGCGACAACATTCGTGACACGGTCGATTACGGCAAAGTGGTGGAGCGGATTCGCAGCGACCTGAAGGATCAGCATTTCAAGTTGCTCGAGGCACTGGCGGAACATGTTTCGCAAGTTGTGCTGCATGACTTCAAGGCGCAGTGGGTGAAAATCAGCGTGGCCAAAATCAATCACATGCGTGGCGTGAAGATGGTTGGGGTGACGATTACCCGCTCGCGCGAAGGTGCGGGCGCTGACAAGAATTTGTTGGCATAAGTTTTCCGCCGTCACCACAAGAATGATCAAATGGATTCTGGTGCTGGCTGTTGTGGTGATTCTGCTCGGCGTGTTCGCGCCGCAACTCGCGAAGCTGGGGTTGTGGAAACTGCCGGGCGATTTGCGATTCAAGCGCAATGGTCGTGAATATTTTCTGCCGATCACGAGCACCATTCTTGTCAGTGTGGCGCTGACTTTGTTGCTGCGCTTGTTTGCGCGCTAGCAGTACTACTCCACCAGCGCCGTATTCACCAACTTCGGATTCACTACCCGCACCACATCCTGCGGCAGCATGCCGACGAGAAAGCCGCGTTTGCCACCATTGATGAGGATTCGATCCAGCGCGACGATCGATTCTTCCATATACACCGGCATTGGTTTCTTCAAACCGAACGGCGAACAGCCACCAACCTGATAGCCGGAGTGACGTGTCGCATCTTCGGGTTTGCACGGTGCAACACGCTTGGCGCCGATCTGTCGCGCCAGCTCCTTGGTGCTGACTTTTCGATCCCCGTGCATGAGCACACACAGCGGCTGGCGTTTGTCGTCCTCGAAGATCAGTGTCTTGACGACGTGGTGCTCATCCACACCGAGTGATGATGCGGAAACACTGGTACCACCGTGTTCGACATATTCGTAAACATGTTCGGAATATGCAACGCCGTGCTGTTTGAGTATTGACGTGGCGGGGGTTTCGGAGTGTCTGGTCATTTTCGGCGTAATGAGGCAAGTTTAGTATTCTGTCTTCCTGGCGAAGGCCGGGATCCAATTTTGAAGCCAACGGTAGATGACAAAATTAGGCCCCGGCCTTCGCCGGGGAGACAAAGACCATAAACTCTAGCACT
>JANYFH010000039.1 GCA_025362705.1 Betaproteobacteria bacterium | reverse complement strand
GGCTACTCCATTGCTGCATTGCTGCGTAGCCGCTATGGATTCAAAGGCGAATTGCGCGCGATTGGCGATGTACTGCGTGATCAATTGTTTTACATGCAGCGCGTCGGCTTCAACGCGTTTGCTGTTCGTTCCGACAAGGATATTCACGATGCGGCAAAGTCGCTGAACGACTTTTCAGAAACCTATCAGGGTGCAATCGATCAACCGGTGCCGCTGTTTCGACGTCGGCCGACAATGGCGAGCGCAGCATGAGCCTTGACACCAAAATCGCCAATCTACGCCAATTGCTCGGCCGCATCGAGCGCGATTTCGCACCAGCCGTTTTCGCTAACAGCTTCGGCGCAGAAGACATGGTGCTCACCGACCTCATCGCCCGCGAATTCAGCGGCATTCAGATTTTTACACTCGATACCTTGAGGCTACCCAAGGAAACCTTGGCGTTGGTGGACGTGGCAAAGAAGAAATATGGTTTCCGTCTGGCGACATTCACGCCAATTTTTGAAGTTGCGGAAGACTTCGTGAAACGCAACGGTCTGTTTTCGATGTATGACAGTGTGGAAAATCGCAAATCCTGCTGCTACATCCGCAAAGTTGAGCCATTGAATCGTGCGCTGGCGCTGAAAAAGTCCTGGCTCACCGGTTTGCGTCGTGAGCAAGCGCCGTCGCGCCAGGACCTGGGCGAATCGGAATTTGACGCGGAACACAAACTCACCAAATTCAATCCGCTGATTGACTGGACCGAGGACGACGTCTGGCAATACATCCGCGCCAATAACGTTCCCTACAACGCCTTGCATGACCGCGGCTATCCATCGATCGGCTGCGAGCCCTGCACCCGTGCCGTCAAGCCCGGTGAAGATCCGCGTGCGGGACGCTGGTGGTGGGAACAGGAAGCGGGACAAAAAGAATGTGGCCTGCATGTGAAGACAGTGGACATCAGTGGATTAAAGAACGCAGCAAGATCCGGAGTGGCAGCATGAGTGCAGTCTTGAAAGATGGTGGCAAATACGAACCGGCCTATCGACCAACGGTATTGAACGATGTGGTCGCCTCGGATCATCTCGACTGGCTCGAATCCGAAGCCATCCACATCATGCGCGAGGTCGTGGCCGAAACGAAAAATCCAGCGTTGCTGTTTTCCGGCGGCAAGGATTCCATCGTCATGCTGCGCCTGGCCGAGAAAGCATTTCGCCCGGATGGCTTTCCATTTCCGCTGCTGCATATCGATACCGAACACAATTTTGCAGAAGTGATCGCATTTCGCAATCTTCGGGCAGCCGAACTGGGAGAACGTCTCATTGTGCGTTCAGTACAGGATTCCATCAACGCCGGTCGCGTGGTTCTGCGCCGCGCTGACGAGAGCCGCAACGTTCACCAGACTGTGACGTTGCTCGACGCCATCAAGGAATTTGAATTCGATGCGCTGTTCGGCGGTGCACGCCGTGATGAAGAAAAAGCCCGTGCCAAAGAACGCATCCTTTCACACCGCGATGAATTTGGTCAGTGGGATCCGAAGAACCAGCGCCCGGAATTGTGGGACTTGTACAACGCGCGTGTTCACAAAGGCGAGCATATTCGCGCCTTCCCGATTTCCAATTGGACCGAACTCGACGTTTGGCAATACATCGCTCGTGAAAACCTGCAAGTGCCAGGCATTTATTTCGCGCACGAGCGGCTGGTGGTGGAACGCAATGGCCTGCTCGCACCGATTACAGAAATTACGCCGCCACGGGCGGGCGAAAAACCGGTTACACGTACAGTGCGGTTTCGCACAGTCGGTGACATCACGTGTACCTGTCCGGTGCTCTCCACGGCAGCAGATATTTCAGCCATCCTCACCGAAACCGCCGTATCGCGCATTACCGAGCGTGGTGCGACACGCATGGACGATCAAACATCGGATGCATCGATGGAGTTGCGGAAAAAAGAAGGGTATTTCTGATGAGTACCCAATTGATCACAGCCGATACCTTACGCTTCACCACGGCGGGCTCGGTCGATGACGGCAAGAGTACGCTGATCGGCCGCTTGCTGTACGACACCAAATCGATTCTCGAAGACCAGCTGTCGTCCATCGAAAAAACCACCACGCGGCGCGGTGGAAAATTTGATAACGGTGTGGATCTGTCGCTATTCACGGACGGCCTCGCCGCAGAGCGCGAGCAGGGCATTACCATCGATGTCGCCTACCGTTACTTCACGACAATCAAGCGCCGCTTCATCATCGCCGATACGCCGGGCCACGAGCAGTACACACGCAATATGGTGACGGGCGCCAGCACGGCGGATTTATCGATTATTCTGGTCGACGCCAGCAAAGGTCTGCAGACGCAATCGCGGCGTCACGCGGTCATCGCGTCGTTGCTCGGGATCCCGCATGTGGTGCTGGCAGTGAACAAGATGGATCTGGTGGATTATTCAGAAGACGTGTTCGAATCCATCCGCGCCGAGTTCGTCGCTTTTTGCAAACAGTTGCACTTTGCTGAACTCGATTTCATTCCTCTGTCAGCTCTTGAGGGCGACATGATCGTCGAGCGCGGTGACAAGCTCGGCTGGTATCGTGGCAAAACGCTGCTGGCGCTGCTTGAAACCAGTTCGGCAACGGAACGCACGGAACGTGTGAAGGGCGAATTTCGTTTTCCGGTGCAGCTGGTTGGCCGCACAAAGATGGGCAGGGATGGTGGCTATCGCGGCTATCTGGGCCGCATTGAATCTGGCCACATTACGGTGGGCGACAGTGTCAAAGTGCTGCCTTCCGGCATTGAAGCGAGAGTGCAGGATATCGTGTTGCTCAACGACAGCTTGCGCACCGCAGCGGCACCGCAGTCGGTCACGCTGGTGCTGGATCGGCAAATTGATATTTCACGTGGCGACATGATTGTCCATGTGGGAAAAGAGCCGCGTGTGACCAACCAGATTACGGCCAACCTCAGCTGGCTTTCGGCGCAGCCGCTGGCCACCAATCGCCAATATCTGATCAAGCACACGACGCAATCAGTACGGGCAATTTTTGAAGGCATTGATTACCGGCTCAACGTCAACACGCTGGAACGCGAAGCCGGTGTGACGACGTTCAAACTCAACGACATCGGCCGCGTGCGTCTCAAAACCTTGCGCCCGTTGATGGTTGACTCGTATGACGTGACACGCGAAACCGGCAGCTTCATCCTGATCGATGAAGTGACTAACGAAACTGTGGCCGGCGGCATGATTCTTGGCGAGGCCGCCAATGGGTAAGGTATACCTCGTTGGTGCAGGCCCGGGTGCGCCTGATTTGTTGACGTTGCGGGCCGCGCGCCTGCTTGAAAAAGCCGACATCGTTTTTTACGACGCATTGGTGCACACCGATACGGTGGCGCTTGCAGTGAATGCAAAAAAAGTTGCAGTCGGCAAACGTGTCGGCAAGATTTCCACCGACCAGCGCTTCATCAATCGCAGTCTGGTCGAAGCTGCGTCGAAATATGAAACGGTGGTGCGACTCAAAGGCGGCGACCCGATGATATTCGGCCGCGCGCAGGAAGAAATCGATGCGTTGAAAGAAGCCGATATCGCTTTTGAAGTTGTGCCCGGCGTCACAGCAGCATTGGCTGCGAGTGCATCGCTGGGAATTTCCCTCACGCGACGCGGTGTCGCGCGCACGGTGAGTTTTGCAACACCACGTATCGGGCCGAATGAAATCGAAAGTGATTGGTTGACCACTGCCGCCGCGGCCGATTCCACCATCCTCTACATGGCAGCGGGACAGGCACCGCAAATCGCTGCCGCACTGATGCGCGCAGGCAAGACTGCCAGTACACCCGTGGCAATCGTTGAAAATGCATCGCTCGAAAATGAGCAACGCATTTTCACCACCCTCGCCGGGTTGACCGCCTCCGCACTCAAGCTCGCCGGCCCCGCCGTGCTTTGCGTGGGTGATGTGTTCGCTGCCGAGCCGATTGCAGATGCCAGCGTCGAACATCAATCGCGAATGCGACAGACGTACGCGTCGCGATGTCTGGCCGGCTAAGCGGCAAACATCTTTTCGGCGCAGACGAGCTTGTCTGCGCAAAAAAAATACAAACTCAAGCACCGGAGCGCCGTTCAGGCAATTTATGCCTGAAAAAGCTCGCCGATAATGGACTTTCATGCTCCGATGCGGGCGAAGTCTGTCAAAAATATTTAGAAATGGAAATCCAAGTGTCGTTCAAGAAATCAATTGCCAAGTTCATTGCACTAGTCACCACCATCGCAATCGGCCTCACCGCAGCATTCGCCGCCGACTTCACCTTGCTCAATGTTTCATACGACCCTACACGCGAGCTGTATCAGGATTTCAACAAAGCTTTCGCCAAACAATACGATTCGAAGACCGGGGACAAAGTCACAATCAAGCAATCCCATGGTGGCTCCGGCAAGCAGGCGCGCTCGGTGATCGATGGGCTCGAAGCGGATGTCGTGACGCTGGCGCTGGCGCAGGACATCAACGAGATCGGCGAACGCGCGAAACTGCTGGCGCCTGACTGGCAGAAGAAGTTGCCGAACAATGCGTCACCGTACACCTCCACCATCGTGTTTCTGGTGCGCAAGGGCAATCCGAAAGGTCTCAAGGATTGGGATGATCTGATCAAACCCGGCGTGAGTGTCATCACACCAAACCCTAAAACGTCGGGTGGTGCGCGCTGGAATTACCTCGCCGCCTGGGGCTATGCCGACAGGAAATTCGGCGGCGATCAGTCCAGGTCGCGTGACTTCGTCAAATCTGTTTTCAAGAACGTACCGGTTCTGGATTCCGGTGCGCGCGGCTCGACCACCACTTTCGTCGAGCGCGGCGTAGGTGATGTGCTACTCGCATGGGAGAACGAAGCTATCCTCGCGCTGAAAGAGCTGGGTCCGGACAAGTTCGAAATCATTGCACCATCGCTCTCGATTCTTGCCGAGCCGCCAGTGGCTATCGTCGACAAAGTCGTGGACAAGCGCGGCACGCGCAAGGTCGCACAGGCTTACCTCGACTATCTGTACTCGGAGGAGGGTCAGGAAATTGCCGCCAGGCATTACTATCGTCCTCGTCTTGAGAAGGTGTCGAAAAAATACGAGAAGCAGTTCCCGAAGATTGCGCTGATCAATATCGATCAGGCATTTGGTGGTTGGAAGAAGGCCACGCAAACGCATTTCGCGGATGGCGCTTCGTTTGACCAGATTTATCAGCCGGGGGCGAAGTAGGCACCCATGTTTCTATTCAGCCGAAAGTCGTCGACTTATGCTTCCCCCTTTGAAAAAGGGGGACTGAGGGGGATTTTTTCATCGGCAACGCAGTGCGACGACCGCAAATCCCCCCCAACCCCCCTTTTTCAAAGGGGGGAGCCGATTTGCGTCGGCGCCCTTGAATTGCGCGAGGCCAACTCGCAATGAGCACGTCCGCTATTCGCCAGCACAGCGTTCTGCCCGGCTTCAATCTGGCGCTGGGATTCACAATTTTCTATTTGAGCCTGATTGTCCTGATTCCGCTGTCCGCTGCCTTCTTTAAAACGTTCTCAATGACTTGGGAAGCGTTCTGGACGACGGTTGCCGCGCCGCGCGTGGTGGCATCGTACTGGCTGACGTTTCGTACCTCGCTCATGGCAGCGGGCATCAATGCCGTGTTTGGCTTATTGGTCGCGTGGGTGCTGGTACGCTATGAATTTCCGGGCAAGCGCATCATCGATGCGCTGGTTGATCTGCCA
>JANYFH010000028.1 GCA_025362705.1 Betaproteobacteria bacterium | reverse complement strand
GGCATGCTCGGTGTGACGACCGAAGTCACCGTGAAGCTTATCCCCAAGCCGCAATTGGCGCGCGTCGTGATGGCGAGTTTTAATGACATCGAAAAGGCCGGTGACGCCGTGGCCAATATCATCGGTGCAGGCATCGTGCCGGCAGGGCTGGAGATGATGGACAAACTTGCCAACGCAGCGGTGGAAGATTTTGTACATGCGGGATACGATCTCGACGCTGAAGCGATTCTGCTTTGCGAATCTGATGGCACGCCGGAAGACGTGGAAGAAGAAATCGGCAAAATGGAAGCGGTGTTGAAGGCTTCCGGCGCGACGGCCTGCCGTGTATCGAATAATGAAACTGAACGTCTCAAATTCTGGTCGGGACGCAAAGCTGCGTTTCCGGCGGTGGGCAGAATATCGCCGGATTACTACTGCATAGACGGCTCGATTCCAAGACGTGCGCTGGCCGCTGTGCTGAAACGTACTGCCGAACTTTCATTGCATTACAAGCTGCGGTGCGCGAATGTATTTCACGCCGGAGACGGCAATCTGCACCCGCTGATTTTGTTTGACGGCAACATCCCAGGCGAGCTCGAACGCACCGAACAATTTGCGGCGGACATCCTTGAACTTTGCATTGAGCATGGCGGCACCATCACTGGCGAACACGGTGTGGGTATCGAAAAAGTAAACCAGATGTGCAGCCAGTTCACCGATGCAGAACGCGAAATGTTTTTTGCGGTGAAGCGTGCCTTTGATGCGGGCATGCTGCTGAATCCCGGCAAGGCAATACCGACGCTACATCGTTGCGCGGAATACGGGCGCATGAAAGTTCACGGCGGGCAATTGCCGCATGCGGATATTCCGAGGTTTTGATTTTGCGAAATTGCATACCGCGTATATGAAGATCGGCTCTGCATGCGGTTCGCAAGGCATAAATGGCTTGAAATACCCGCCAATGCTGGGTTTACAATGTATTTTGCCGGTTGATTGGTTTTGATCGCGATGCACATTTCCACACCAGTACTCTGACGAGACAACAATGGACGCTGCCTCACTTATTGCGCGAATCAAGCAGGCACAGGCGAATAAAACGCCGCTGGCTATTCACGGCGGTAACACCAAGGCGTTTTACGGCGGTGCGATTGTTGGTGAGGCGCTGGATATGTGCCCTTACGCCGGCATCATCGAGTACGAACCAAAGGAATTGGTATTGACTGTACGGGCCGGCACGACGCTTGCCGAAATCGAAGCGGCGATGGAACGCGCTGCACAAATCCTGCCGTTCGAGCCGCCGCATTTTGCCGATGGTAACAGCGTCGGTAGCACTATCGGTGGTACAGTCGCTGCCGGATTATCGGGGCCGCGACGTCCATACACCGGGGCGGTGCGCGATTTTGTTCTGGGTGCCCGCATCATCAATGGTAACGGTGACGACTTGCACTTCGGCGGGCGCGTGATTAAAAACGTCGCGGGATACGACGTGTCGCGCCTGATGGCGGGTGCTATGGGCACGCTGGGTGTGTTGCTGGATCTTTCGTTCAAAGTGCTGCCGAAGCCCAGCGAAGATCTCACGCTGCGTTATGAGTTTGATGAGGCAAGCGCAATCCGGCAATTCAACGAATGGGCGGGCAAACCCTTGCCGATGTCGGCAACCTCATGGCATGACGGTGTCGCGATGTTGCGGCTCTCCGGCGCGGCGGCGGGCGTGAAGGCGGCGCGGCAGAAACTTGGTGGTGAGGTGGTTGCCGAAGATGTTGCCGTTTCGTTCTGGCGAGCGCTGTGTGACCAGCGCGATGGATTTTTTCAGGCTGCGGAGCCGCTCTGGCGCGTGTCGGTACCGTCGACTACATCACCACTTCAGTTAGCAATGCCGCAGTGGATCGAGTGGGGTGGCGGACTGCGCTGGCATCGCGGAATTGCCGATGCGTCGGCGCTCCGCAAAAAAGTGATCGCGGCAGGCGGGCACGTTACGCTATTTCGCAACGGCGACAAATCGCTCGGAGTATTCAATCCAATGCAACCGGTGCTGGAAAAAATTCATCGTGATTTGAAAGCCGCATTCGACCCGCAAGATATTCTGAATCGCGGGCGTCTGGATAACTTTGGCATCGATAAAAATGCAGACTAATCTTGCCAACTGGATCAAGGAAACGCCCGAGGGTATCGAGGCCGACAACATCCTGAGGAAATGTGTCCACTGCGGATTTTGCCTCGCGACTTGTCCGACGTATCAGTTGACTGGCGACGAACTCGATAGCCCGCGTGGCCGCATTTACCTAATGAAAGAAATGCTCGAAGGCGGCGCAGTTACCGCAAAAACACAGTTTCATCTTGATCGATGCTTGACTTGCCGCTCGTGTGAATCAACTTGTCCGTCCGGTGTGCAATACGGTCGCCTTGTCGATATCGGACGCGAAGTGGTCGAGAAAAAAGTGCCGCGTGGCATGGTGGATAAATTTACGCGATCGGTGTTGAAGAAAACATTGCCCAATACCGCATTGTTTTCTGCTGGTCTTGGTCTCGGGCGCGCGGTCAAAGCACTTTTGCCGGACGCCATTGGCAAGTACGTCACGTCCAAACGTGATGAAGGCATCTGGCCCGCGCCGCGGCACGCACGCAAGATGCTGGTGCTGGATGGGTGCGTACAACCGGCGATGGCTCCCTCGATCAATCATGCCACCGCGCGGGTGCTGGATAAGCTGGGCATCTCGCTCATCAAAGCCGAAAGAGCAGGTTGTTGTGGCGCGATCCCGCATCACTTGAACGACACGCATGAGGCGCACGCGTATGTGAAACGCAATATCGATGCGTGGTGGCCGGCGATTGAAGCAGGCGCAGAAGCAATCGTCGTGACCGCATCGGGCTGCGGAACGATGGTGGCCGAGTACGGCCACATGCTGCGCAATGATGTTGCCTACGCCACAAAGGCCGCACGTGTGACCGAGCTGTATCGCGATGTGAGCCAGGTGATTGAGCAGGAACGATTGCCGTTGTCGGCACTGCTCAGGGCAAAGGCTGAAATCATTCCTGTCGATGCGGAAGTCACGAAACAGAAGCTTGCGTTTCATTCACCTTGCAGCTTGCAGCATGGTTTGAAAATTCGTGGCGTGGTTGAGAGCCTGCTGCGCGATGCCGGATTCGAATTGAGCCATGTGCCCGATGGCCACCTGTGCTGTGGATCGGCTGGTACCTATTCGCTCCTGCAATCCGAACTATCGCAGCAGTTGTTGGCCAACAAAGTGGCAGCACTCGAATCCGGCAGTCCCGATATCGTTGTCACCGCCAACATCGGTTGCATGGCGCATATTGAAAGTGGACTTCAGGCCAGTTCCAGGACGCCAATACTGCACTGGATTGAGCTGATTGACCGGCGGCTTGCGTAATATATCAACGTCGATACAAACGCAATCGCTCTACGTTGTCGCCCGGCCGCGAGCCTTCCCAGACAAGCTGCCATGTACTCTTTACGGGCGGCACTTTGTCCCTGGTACCCTGGGTCAACAGCCAGTCACAAGAGTTCGACGTACTGGATTCAATCGGCACAAAGCGTAGCTGCGCAAAATAGTCCAGCATGGCGCGTTGAGGCTCGCCCAGATTGATTGCCGCGATGCAGGTGCGCGTTGCGGGCAACTGCCTGTTGATGTCATTCGACGTTGCGCGATAACTCTGCACATGGTTTGCCGCAGGTAGCGCAAGCATGTTCCCCAGCATCCAGACCAGCGTGACCCCAGCCGCCCAGTTGACGACGGCACGGCGATTGTTCCGGTGTGCGCGCATCAGCGCGTAAATCCACACCAGCGTAAGCGCGAGTGCAAAACAGAACGGAATCCACCTAAAAGAAAATTCGAAACCGGGCACCTGGCGGGCCATATTGTTCGCCGCCGCCGCAGGGAAGCCGGTAATCGCCGCCGTCCAATACAGCCATATTGTAATCGCGGTGATACCGAAGAACAGCAGGCTGAACCAGTCCATGAAGCTCGCGAAACTGCGTGGCAGTCTATCCAGTACTGACGCTGCCGCCATCACCAGCGGCAACAACAATACTGCCTCGACCGCGTCGTTTGCCTCACGGAAAAATGATAGCCAGAAAAGTAAAACAAGAAACCCGACGAAGGGAAGCGCCAGCTCAAAGCGCTCGCGCAATTTTTTTCGGTCTCTCCACCATAGCCAGACTGCAAATGGCAACGCCGGCAGGACGTACCATGGGCGACGAATGAAGTACACTGGGTCGATTGAACTTCGCGTGCTGGCATCCAGAAACGGTGCGCCAAGAATTGCGTCGGTCCACACCAGCGGTGAAATCGTTCCCTGCGCCAGAAGTGCAATCGGGAACAGCAACATGAACGGCAGCGAAACCAGCAGCGCCACGCCGACCCCGCGCTGAAACAGCCGATTCCTCCACTCGCCCAATACCGACAATAGTGCGATGGCAATAATTGGCACAGCCAATGCGGGTGCGATTCCGACTGACATCGCCACGATACCGGTGCCTAAGCCGGTCGTAATGCCACCCTTTACAGTCTCTGAACGGATGCGCGTCATGCCGTAGAACGCGATCGCCATGCCGGCGAGTCCGGCGAGTTCCGGGTTCATCTCATGGCCGCGCAGAAAAATACCGAGTGAGCCAATGAGTAGCACCACACTGATACGCCCCGCGCGTTCGTCGAACAAGCGTTTCGCCGTTTTGTGCACGTAGATTACGGTGATGGCCATGAACAGGCCGGTCGCGAGTCTGGCGCCGTCGTGCAGCGGCAACAGGGG